>DASTVC010000653.1:0-6805 GCA_035759295.1 Longimicrobium sp.
CGGGGATGGTGTGCGGCGGGCAGCAGGACAACAGCACGGTCTGCGTCCCCATCCGCGGCTGGGGGCACCTGAACGCGGGCGGCCGCAACTTCTTCGCCGTGGGGGGATGCGAGAGCGGCTACGTGGCCCCGCATCCCACGAACCCCGACATCTACTACGCCGGGTGCTACGGCGGCTCGCTAGACCGCTTCGACTACGCCACGGGGCAGACCCGACCCGTCAACGTGTGGCCGGAAAACCCGATGGGGCAGTCCGCCAGCGACGTGCGCGAGCGGACCCAGTGGACCTTCCCCATCGTCTTCGACCCGATGGACCCGGCGACGCTGTACACGGCGACGCAGCACCTGTGGAAGAGCACGAACGAGGGGCGCAGCTGGCAGCGCATCTCGCCGGACCTGACCCGCGCCGATCCCGCCACGCTGGGGCCGTCCGGCGGGCCCATCACCCGCGACCAGACGGGGGTGGAGACGTACGCCACCATCTTCGCGTTCGCCCCCAGCTCCCGCGAGCGCGGGCTGATCTGGACGGGCTCGGACGATGGCAGGGTGCACGTGACCCGCGATGGTGGGGGCAGCTGGGCCGACGTCACGCCGCCCGCGCTTCCGGAGCACACCAAGATCTTCACGGTCGAGGCGTCGCCGCACCGGCCGGGGACGGCGTACGTGGCCGGCAACCGCTACCTGCTGGACGACTTCCGCCCCTACCTCTTCCGCACGGACGACTACGGGCGGACGTGGACGAACATCGGCGCCACGCTGCCGGAGGGCGACAACCTGCGCTCCGTGCGCGAGGACCCCGTCCGCCCGCGGATGCTGTACGCGGCCACGGAGCGCGGCATCTGGGTCAGCTGGGACGATGGCGGCAGCTGGGAATCCATCCGCCTGAACCTGCCGGTGGTGCAGGTCTCCGACGTGGCCGTGCGCGACGCGGACCTGCTGATCAGCACGCACGGACGCTCGTTCTACGCGCTGGACGCGGGCGCGCACCTGCTGCGGCAGCTACGCGACGTTCCCGCGCAGCCGGACGCCCCCGCGCGCACCCGCCGCGGCGCGCAGGCCCCGCCGCGCCTGTACCAGCCCGCGGACGTCGTCCGCGGCGTGGACAACGGCGTGACCGTCTACTACCAGCTCCCCGCGGCGGCGCGGCGGGTGACGGTGGAGTTCCTGGACGCGCAGGGGAACCTGATCCGCTCCTTCGCCAGCGACACGCGGCCGGACTCCGTGCGCAATCGGCGCGGTGGCGGCGGGGGCGGGGAGGATGACGACGAGCGGCCGCGCGCCCAGCGGTTCGCGCCCGGCCAGCAGGGGATGAACCGCTTCAGCTGGAACCTGCGCTATCCCGGGCCCACCTCGTTCCCGGGGATGATCCTGTGGGCGGCGGATACGGCGCGGGGGCCCATGGCCGTCCCCGGCACCTACACGGTGCGGCTGACGGCGGACGGGCAGGTGCAGCGGCAGACCTTCGCCATCCGCACCGACCCGCGGGTGACGGCGGTCACGCAGGCGGACCTGCAGCGCCGCTTCGACTTCGCCATGCAGATCCGCAACCGCACCAGCGAGGCGAACGACGCGGTCCTCCTCATCCGCGGCGTGCGCGAGCAGGTGGAGGAGCGCCTGGAGCGCACGCAGGACGCGCAGGTGCGGCAGGCGGCGGACTCGCTCCTGGCCCGCATCGCCGCCATCGAGGAGCGGCTGTACCAGGTGCGCAACCAGAGCAGCCAGGACCCGCTGAACTACCCCATCCGCCTGAACAACAAGCTGGCGGCGCTGATGAGCCACGTGGAAGAGGCCGAGGCCGCGCCCACGGAGCAGTCGTACCAGGTGTTCCAGGAGCTCTCCACCCAGCTGGACCGCGAGCTTTCGGCGCTGAACGGGATCTGGACGCAGGACCTGGAGGCCTTCAACCGGCTGCTGCGGGCGAAGCGCCTCCCCGCCGTCACCCGCACCCCGCTGCAGGTGGACGAGGACGAGCCGGGGAACGGCGGCGACGACGAGGCGGAGGCGGAGGAAGAGGAAGGGGAGGAAGAGCACAAGCGCTGGTGACCGTCCCCGCGCCGCCGCCTGGCGGCTGAAAGGGAGTTACGACGGGGCGGAGCACGAAGGGCGTGCTCCGCCCCGTCGTAACAGAATCACAACTATGGACGTGGCTGAAACCACGCCCTAGATTGCCCGCCGTGGCTCCCCTGCCCGCAGCGCGCCCGGGTCGGTCTTCCGGAATCCCCCCGCGCATGTGACTGGCCTCCCGTCCCCGTACGGCCAAAAGGCGGTTAGCGTGCCGACAGCGACTGTCGCCCAGCGCCCCCCAACGGCGTCCTCCCCCAGCCTTTCTCCCGTGGCGGCCTGGCTGGTGGGCCGCGGCGACGCCCCGCCCGCGGCCGACCTTCGCGCGGCCGGCCTGGGCGCGTATGCCTACACGGCGCTCGCCCCGGACCATCCCCACCGCGCCCTGCTTCGGATGGACTACATGCGCGCCGTGGCGCGGCGCCTGGACATCCGCGGCGCGCTGCTCCCCCTGCTGCGCACGCTGCAGCAGGCCGGCATCCCCGTGCTGGTGTTCAAGGGCTTTCACCTTTCCGAGTTCGTCTACCCCGTCCCCGGCGCCCGCACCTACGCGGACATCGACATCCTGCTGCACCCCGAGAGCACCGACGACGCGCGCCGCGCTTCCGAGGCGGCGGGGTGGCGGGTGGACTACGATTCGGCGGAGGTGGGCCAGCCCCACTTTCACACCGCCTTCGAGCTGACCCACCCCGGCACCGGCGTGTGCGTGGACGCACACCGGTACGCGCTGGGCGCCATGACGCCCGGGCTGCGGCTGAAGCGCAGGGTGACGCGCGCGGTGTGGGCGCGCGCCCGGGAGCGCACCTGGGAGGGGGTGCAGGTGTGGGAGATGGATCCGGTGGACGCGCTGCTGGTGGGGCTGGTGCTGGGGCGCGCCTGGGGTGCGGACGGATGGGGGGTCAAGGCGCACGACGCGGTGGACTGGCGGCTGCTGCGCGACCGCTTCGCGATCGACGACCGCGAGCTGGAAGAGCGCGCGCGCGAGCTGGGGTGCGCGCGCACGCTGCAGCTGTTCCGCGAGCGGTGCGATCCGGAGCAGGGGCGGCTGGAGCTGGGCCGGCCGAGCCGCGCCTGGGTGCGGCGGGCGCGCGCCCTTTCCGCGCCGGAGAACTTTCAGCTGGGCGCCACGCTGCTGCGCGCCGTGCAGGCGCCAAGGGTCGCGGCGGACGTGGCGGCCGCGCTGCCGTACGTGATCCGCGCACGGCAGGCCGTCCGCCAGCTGCCGGACCTGGGCGAGCTGCTTCCCTCGCTCACCTCCGCGGCTCCGCCGCTGGATGCGGCCGCGTCGCGGGCCAGCCGCTTTCGCACCATCCGCGGCGTGTGCTGGGGCTCACGCCTTACGAGCACGGCCCGCGGCTGCGACTGCCTGGTGCGCTCGGTGGCGCTCTACGGCGCGCTGCGGCGGCAGGGGTGGCCGGTCTCGTTCGTCAGCGGGGTGCGGATGGAGGAGGGGCGGATGCGGAAGCACGCCTGGCTGGAGCTGAATGGCCGCCCCATCCCCGAGCTGCGCGAGTTCACCCACGCCGAGAAGTACCGCGAGAACTTTCGCTACCCGCCGCCGGCGCCCGCGTGGCCGGTGCCCGAGCCGCGCAAGGCCGAACCCCGCCGCGAGCCGGTGCCCGCCGCCGCCGTCGCGCTCGCCGGCTGACGCGGTTCGCGGCTTCGCAAGAGCATAGAAGAGGAGCAGAGAACGCCATCCGGTTCTCTGCTCCTCTTCTCGTCTGCATCTCCGCCTCCCCTAACCTCCATTGTCGAGATGGGGCAGGGTTCTCCAGATCGCGCATCAGGTGACGCGAGCGACTGGATGCGGTGCGGCTTCGGAGATCATCGGGCGATCCGTATCCTCCTCCAAAAAATGCGGATGGCCCTCTACCGCGTTCCACCTTTCACCCCGTTCCCGACGCCTCCAGGGATCGTGCCCCCTCAACCCGTCGCGCGTCCCGCCGATCATACGGAATCCGAGAAAGAGCACCAGCGGACGGTGTCATTCTGAGAGAGGCGCGCGCTCCGTCCCCTCCCAGTCGCACCCTTGCCTGTGCGCCGACCGAAGAAGCTCTACGATGGGCGCACGGTCCTGTCGGCTACGTCGGCCTCGGCGCGAGAGGCCCCCGTTCCCGATAAAGATTCTTCGGTCGGCGCACAGGCCCTGGAGTGGGAAGACGGTTTTGCGTGGCGCCTTCCCTCAGAATGACAGCGATCTTCTGGGCGCAGTCTATTTGCGAATTCGGGAATCCGACTTCGCGCCGTGCAGGTAGAGAAAACTCCGTGGACTCCGCGTAAGTCCCATTCGATCCGGGCCTACTACTGCAGAAGCATCCCCACGGGCAGAAGCAGGAGGATGCCGATGCCCAGGACGAGCACCCACCGCGCGTCGCGCCGATCGGAAGGGGCGAGCGCGCCGGGGTGGCGCGACTCGGCGACCAGGCGGGGGTGGCGGATGCGGACCCAGAGCATCGCCGCCTCCAACGCTGCCAGCACCGCCGCCGAATAGCCCAGCACGAAGGCGCCCAGGCTTCCGCGCGCCGCCAGGACGGCCAGCTCCGCCGCGAACACGGCCGCCGCCACGGCCAGCGGTCGCGTCCATGCTTCCGCCTGCACCACCAGCGCCGCGCAGAAGCGGGGCCCGTCGCCGGCCAGCCGCAGCCCGCTGGCGGCCGCCTCGTTCAGCGGGTCCATGCGCAGCGCCTCGCGCAGGTGCTCCCGGCTGGCCGCCAGGTTCCCCGTCTTCAGCTCGATCCACCCCGCCGCCGCGTGCGACGCCGACGCATCCGGCGCCAGGTGCAGCGCGAACGCGGCCGCCTCGCGCGCCTCGCGGCGGCGCCCCAGCCGCAGAAGCGCCTGCGCGCGAAGCCGGGCGCAGTCGGCGCTGTCCGGGTCCACCGCCAGCCCCGCGTCCGCCGCGCGCAGTGCGTCCTTCGAGCGCATCGCGCCCTGGTTCAGCAGCGCCGCGGCGAGCAGCGCGTGGTATCCCGCGTGGTGCGGGTCCAGGGACAGGGCCTCGCGCACGCTGCGCTCGGCGTCCGCGTGCCGTCCCAGGCGCTCGTGCACCTGCGCCATCACCGCGTGCGTGTAGGCCCACTCCGGCTCCAGCTGCACGGCCTCGCCCGCCGACCGCAGCGCCTGGTCGCCGCGCCCCTGCAGCGCCAGCGTCCACGCCATCAGCGCGTGTCCGTGCGCGTCCTCGGGGTTCATCGACAGCCAGCGGGCCAGCTCGCGCTCGGCCAGGTCCAGCCGCCGCACCTGGATCAGCCGCTCGCACGCCTCCAGCAGCGAAGGGTCGGAATGCAGGTTCATGGAAAAGATGCGGATCGAACCGTCCGGAATCGGCAGAGCGGGGGATGCGGCGCATCCATCCACCGATCCGGTGCTATGCCAGCAGGCCGAGCAGGGCAGTGACAGCGGGCCGGTCCTCCGGGGGGATCATTCGGTCCGCAGCACTCCCCACGCAGTCGCCACCACCCCCAGCACCACCACGGCGAACAGCCCCCCGGCCACGTCGTGCGTCCCGCGCGCGTCCAGCACCATCGACGCCGTCGTGAGTGCGTACAGGCCCGCCGTCACCATCGCCATTCCCCGCGTGGGGCGGCCGCGCGGGCCGCGGAAGGTGACGGCCAGGGGGATGAGGAGCGCGGCGAACATCATCGCGCCGGTGGACAGCCACTCGTTGTCCGACGCCAGCGTCACCCCGGTGGCCACGGCGGCGGCCGCCATCCCCGCCGCCATCCACGCCCCCGACGTGCGCTGCTCCGGCGACAGCACGTAGCGTCCGTCGCGGCTGGCCAGCAGCACGGCGTTGAACACCTGCGGCGCCGTCCAGCTGAGGAGGACGAAGACCGCGAAGGCGATCATCAGCGGCACAAGCCAGGGCCCGAGCGCGGGATTGACGACCACCGCGGCGTCCGCGATCCGGTAGGCGATGAACCCGCCCAGGATCACCATCCACCGGGTGCGCGGCTCCAGCCGCTGCATCCACAGAAAGTAGCGCAGCATTCCGGCGTACAGCGGGTTGCGCGCCTTGAGCGCCTCGGCCAGCCCCAGGCGCGCCGCCTCGCTTTCCGGATCCAGCCGCAGCGCCTCGCGAAAGTGCCCCAGCGCGGCCCGCGGGTCGCCGCGGTGCAGCTGCGCCCACCCCTGGCCAAAGTGCGCGCTGCTGTTCTCCGGATCCTGGGCCAGCGCGCCCTGCAGTGCGGCGCTCGCCTCGTCCCTGCGCCCCAGCTGCACCAGCGCCCGGGCGCGCAGGTTGGCGGCAGTCATGTGGGTGGGGTCCAGCGCCAGCGCCGTTTCCGCGGCGTTCAGCCCATCCTGCCAGCGGCCGCGGTGCAGGTGCGCGGCGGCCACCACTACCCAGGGGCGGGAGCTGTCGGGGGCGATGCGGATGGCGCGCTCCGCCGCCCGCTGCGCCTGCTCCCACCGCTCCGCCTCCAGGTGCACGCGCGCCTCGACGTAGTGGGGGAACATCTGGTCTGGCGCATGGTGCACGGCCGTGCGCGCCTCCAGCAGCGCCTCGGCGCGGCGGGGCTCCTGCTCCGCCAGCAGCAGCGCCAGCAGCGCGTGGGTGTCGGCGTCGTACGGAGCCTCGGCCAGGGCCAGGCGGTATTCGCGCTCGGCCATCTCGGCGCGGCCCTGCCGGGCCAGGAGGAGGCCGCGCTCCCGGCGCGCGGCGATGGGATCGCTCATCGGGGTGAGAAGAAAACGGAGATCAGTTCGGCCGGCGCTTTGGAGCGTGTTGAAGAATCTGGTCCCTC
>DASTVC010000654.1:0-7427 GCA_035759295.1 Longimicrobium sp.
TGTGGTGCCTCATGCTCTTTTTTGCTCCCCATGTCAACGAAACTATACGCTACCAGGAATCTACTTTCGGTCACCGCGAGGGTGGACGCGGTAGCCCGCTCCACACCCGCGGCCGCACGGCGGCTGGATGGGGCCGGTTCCGGAGCGTGGAGCCGGCCACCAGCATGCGGAGAGTAGATTTCTCAGTCGCGCGCCAGGACTGTCGCAAGGACAGTTCTTCGCGGCGCTCCTTCGAAATGACAGTGCAGTGGTGCGATCTGACCCCTCAGACGTTGACTTCCTGAGGGAGGCGCCGCGCTGGCTCCGGCCCGATCCGGGAGTCGTGGCGCCGACCGAAGGACCTCGCCGGCACCACCGCGGGGCCGGCTTCGATGCTCGACGGCTGGCCCCGCGGCGGCGGAGAGGAGGTCCTTCGGTCGCGCGCGCAGGCGGTTGTGTGTATTAACGTTCCGTGCGGCGCTCCCTCAGGAAGTCAACGCCGAGGTGAAGGGTTCGGCAACACCCTCTCAGGAAGTCAACGTCTCGCTCGCGACTCCGTCAGCCGAACCACTCGGGCTCGTTGCCCGGCATCCACTTGATGTTGCAGCCGATGCTGGGGCGCTGCTCCGAGGAGACGGGGCGGCCGGCGAGCACGGCGTCCAGCGCGGCGCGCACGTCGGCGCCCGTGGGCGCGAGGCCGTTGTTGGGGCGGCTGTCGTCGAACTGGCCGCGGTACACCAGCCGCCGCTCGCCGTCGAAGAGATAGAGGTCGGGCGTGCAGGCGGCGCGGTACGCCCTGGCAACCTCCTGCGTGGCGTCGTACAGGTACGGAAAGGTCCAGCCGGCCGCCGCGCGCTCTTCGGCCATGCGCTCCGGCGCGTCGGCGGGGAAGCGCGCCACGTCGTTGGACATGATGCCCACGATGGCCACGCCGCGGGGCGCGTAGTCGCGGGCCAGCTGCGCCAGGGCGCCGCGCAGGTGCTTTACGAACGGGCAGTGGTTGGAAAGGAACATCACCAGCAGCGCCGGCGCGTCCGCAAAGTCGTCGCGCGACACCGTGCGCCCGTCCGTGTCGGCGAGCGCAAAGTCCGGCGCGCGCGTGCCCAGCTCCAGCATCGTCGAAGATACCGCCATCAGTCTCCCTCTCCTGTTCCGCCAGTCCGTGTGATTCGGAAATCCGCTTACAATCTGTGTGCGGATCCGCCCGTCCGCGAGTCCCCGGCGAAAACGCGGACGCCCCGCGGTTCGTGCCGCAGGGCGTGCGTCATCCACCGAAACCCGGTTTACCCCTGCACGTGCTCCTCGAGCATGTTTTCCCATCCCGCCGACACCTCCTGGTAGTGCGCCGGGCAGCCGGCGGCGCGGGCGGCGGGAAGGTGCCCGTCCTCCACCAGCCACTGATGCGCCCCGGGGTCGGTGCCGTACAGCAGGCAGAGCAGGTTCTGCAGGCGGCGCCCGCGAAGCGCGGGATACCCGGAAGCGGGGTTCTCCCAGTCCGTCTGCATCTCGTTCAGCGCCAGGACCCCGCTCGCCACGGTCTGCAGCTCGCCGCCTCCGTTGCCCACCATCACCGCCACGAACTGGTCGGCGGCCTCCTCAATCGGCACGTCCACCGGCAGCTCCATCTGGTCGATGAAGGCGTGCCCCACCTGGTGCAGCAGAATGAGGCCGAACGCGCCGATGAATCGCTCGTCGTCACCGCTCTCCTTGTCGATCAGCGCCTCGGCCAGCCTGGCGAACAGCTCGTAGCACAGCTGCACCGCCGGGCGCGTGTGGTCGTAGAAGGCACCGGCGCGACCGCACTCCGCCATCTCCACCGTCACCTCGGTGGGGACGGGAAAGTACTCGTTGAGCGGATCGACCATGTTTCGCAGCGGGTTCTGCTGCGCGAAGTTCTGCTGCAAGCCCACATAGTCGGGGTTCCGGACCGCGGGATACGCGGCCACCCAGCGTCCCTGCGCGGCCGCGGCCGCGGGCGAGGACGCCAGCGCCAGCGCGGCCAGCGCGCCGGCAGCCAGAAGCGAAGTGCGCATGGAGATGGAGACAGGGGATGGAAAGCGGAACGGATGGCGGGACGGACCAAGTGTAAAACGGGCCGCGCCGCGGGTCAACGCGGCGGAGGGTGGCGGACGGAGGCCGCGGCGGGCCGTCCGTCATCCGGTACGCAGATACCGGCCCAGGCGGCGGCTCCACACGTCCATGCTGCGCAGCGCGGCGGTGCGGCACCGCTGCCGCGCGCCCTGGGGCACCAGCCCGCTGGTGCGCAGCGACGCGAACCGCTCGGAATTGCTGCCGTACACCAGGCAGGCCACGTTCTGGAATCGCTCGGGCCCCAGCCCGTGGGTCCGGGCATACACCCAGTTCCCCCACCCCGGATCGGCGGCCTGCAGGGCGGTGACCCCGCCCACCACGAAGGCCGGGTTCTCCGGGTTGCGGCTCGCCGCGATCAGCAGCAGCGCGGAAAGCTCGTCCACCGCGGCCTCCGGGTCTACCCCCACCGGCAGGTTCAGCTCTTCGATGATGCCGTGCGCCACGCCGTGCAGCGTCACGAAGTAGTGGGCGCCGGTGGCCGCCTCCACCAGGCTGTCCCGCCCCTCGGCAATGCCGTAGAGGCGTGTGATCATGCGGTAGCACATCTCCACCGTGTGCTCTTCGCCGTTCCAGCGGATGTCCGATGACGGGCACTCCACCATCCGCAGCGTCACCCGCCGCGGCATGCGGATCCAGCCGTTGAGCCACGTCGCCAGCCGCTCCACCCGCCCCGTCTCGATCAGCCACTCGCGCAGGTACCGGGCGTCGGACCCCTCCACCGCCGGGTACTCGGCCACGAAGCTCTGCGCCTGTACGGGCCCTGCGAGAACGGCGGCGGCCGCGGCGAGCAGGAGCGGGCGAAGGTGGATGCGCATGGAATTGAAGAGGATAAGGGAGACCCGCGAGCAGCGGGCCGAGAAGATTCAGCTTTTCGGCTGCTCTCCCGCGAGGAGGAGGGCGTCACGTTCGAGAGCCGGGCTGATGTGGATGCCCGCGGCGCGCATGGCGGCAATGCAAGGCCGGATGGCCGAGATCAATCCGGCGCCTTTGGCGAGCAGTAGGACGCCCAGGCTGCCGACGACCTGGATGGAGTTGAGGCGCGCGACCTTCCGCGCCCGCTCGTCGTCGACCAGAAGCTGGTCCGCGGCGATGGCCTTGTACAGCGCCATCGCCTCCAACTCGCCAAGGCCTAGCCCCGGTGCCGCGATCACGTATCGGGTGAGATCGACCGAAACAACCTTACCACGCAGGAAGTCCTGCAGCACGGCCTGATGAGATTTCCCGGGGACCAGCAGCTCGGTTTGCACCGCCGCCGGAACGCGCACTCCGTCGAAGAGCTGATCGAGGAGATCCAGAGAATCGGCTGCGGCCAGCGCCACGAGTGCCGACGTATCCGCAACGACCAGCATCAGCGGATTTGCGGTCGCAGCCGCTGGATCTCCTCGTCCAGCTCACCGGGCTCGTAATCGATCAGCGGGATGTTGTGGCGGGCGCACTCCGCGGCGAACGTCCACCGGTCGACGCCGGCGAGCTCGGATGCCGCGCCCGCGGAGATCCGGCCGGACTGGAACATCAGGAGTGCCGTCGACAGCTTCATCCGCTGCCCGAACTCTCCGGGATCGGAGTCGACCATGTACTGCTCGGGAACGTCGACCGTGATCTGCATGGCATTCACCCCCCGTCGATGTATCGCCCGCGGGCCTTCCCCGCATTCCGAAGCGTATGCGAGCATGCGGCGTGGGTCAATCCTCTGCTGATCGGGACCGATGTTCAGCGCCGTTCACCGCAGCGCATCCTCCGGCGCGGTGCATTGGGGCGGGTTGTCTCCGGACGCCGCGGCGCACGCGGCAAACAGCTCCGCCTTCCTCAGCAGCACGGGCACGTCCGGATCGTAATCCGACAGGTCGTCGCCGCGGCCGGGCGCGGGCCGCACGGTGCGGATGCGGCGGATGAGCCGGCCGCCATCGAAGTAGAAGCGGTGCTCGATGGTCCATCGTACGCGACCGCTCAATGGCTCGTCGTACCGCTCCTGCACGGTGTGGATGAAGATCAGCCGCCCGTCCGCGAAGTAGTAGTCCTCCGTCCCCCGCCACGTCTCGCCAAACAGCCGCGCGTGAAGCTTCCGCAGCTCGCCGCCGCGATAGAAGCCCATCAGCTCGCCGCCTTCCAGCGAGAAATCGTGCACGTCGTGCTTCGTCTGCCGATAGCGCGGTGCGTCGCGCTGGATCTCGGCGAATTGCGCGCGGATGCGGGTGATCGCGGCCGGACTGCCGCCGGTGGCACTCACCGCGTCCTGCGCCGGCGCGGGGCGGACGGCGGCGCTGGCGAGTGCGATCGACACTACGGCGTGGCGAACAAGGCGTGCAGGCAAGGCGGATGGGCGCATCTGGGCTCCGGTCGGCGAGGCAGGCGGGGGGCTTGATTCGAGTCGTGCGCGAAGCGAGAGAGGCGGCCCGGTGAGAGCCGCCCTGTTGCCGGTCAGGCCGCCGCGCGGCGCCAGGGGAGCGTAAGCAGGCGGCGAAGCCTGGGGCGGGCATGCGCGGGCGGAGCACTCCCGGCGGATGTGCCGCCCGCGGGCGCGGATGACATCGTGGGCGCTGGGGCCGGCCCCTCTCCAGCCCACCAGACCGGCTCGCCCTTCCACATCAGCCAGCCATCGACAAACTCCAGCTCGTCGACGTCCGGTACCTCCGGGGCCGGGACGCCGTGGTCGATTCCGGCGCGAACCTGCGCGAGAATGCTGGCGTAGAACCCGTGCTCAGCCTCGTTGCGAGCCTTGCGCTCAGCCGGATAATCCCCTCGCCTCACCCGTTCTGTATCGCGCTCGAGCTGCGCCTGCAAAACGTCGATACAGCGGTGCTCCGCGGCGGCCCAGGCGGCGAAGGCGTCGCGTCGCGTACCCGGACGCACGGGCTGCGCTCGCGTTAATGAGCCGGTGAGCGGCGACCACACGGGTCGTCCGCCCCACACCACCCAGCCGCCTACGACGCGGAGCTCGGCGGATGCCGGGATCTCGGGGACGAGACTCTTCCCCTCGATCGCCGAGTCCGCCAGCAGACTCAGGCAGTCGTAGTAATCATGAAGAGCGTCGAGCTCAGCCGTTTCTCTTGAGAACGTCGTGGCTGCCATCTCTGCCTCCTCCTCTGACCTTCCGGCGTACCGTGCGACGGCTTCTGCGCAGCTTGCCATGAGCCGCGGGATCGGCTCGCTCGAACTCCACCTCACCGCGCGTGCCGGCGATCTCCGCGCCAAGCTTGCGCACGCGCGGAATGTCCGCTTTAAGCATACGCAGGACGTGCGCCGGGCGGAAGCATGGCGCGATCAGCAGCAGGTACAGGTACGAGCATCCCGCCAGCAGCACCAGCAGCGCCACCCGCATGGCCCACACCAGCGGGGGCCATCCCAGGACCGGGCCCACCGCCTTACCCCTGCCGCTCGCACCAGGCCAGCACCTCGGCGAAGCGGTGGTCCTCCAGCGCGGCGAACATCACGTGGCGGGTAAGCTTGGCGATGCTGAGCGCGGGGCTGGGCAGGCCGCAGAGAAAGCGCGCGCGGCGGCGTGGCGTGGCCAGCGCGTCGGGGTTGGCGCGCACCAGCGCGGCAAAGGCGCCGGCATCCACCCGCGCCTCGATGGGGTGCGGCGGCGGCAGCGGGGGAAAGACCGTCGCGCGCCCCGTCTGGCACCAGGTGCAGTGGCCGCACGGCACATCGTGCGGCTCGCCGAAGTAGGCGAGCAGGTAGTTGGTCTGGCAGCCGTCGCGCGTCACCAGCTCCGCCATGGTGGCCATGCGCGCGATCTCCGCCTCCTCGCTGCGGTGGAAGCGCGCCACCAGCTCCTCCGTCACCGCTTCCACGTCGGGGTGGGCCACCAGCTTCTGAAAGCGCAGGCGCAGGTCGCTTGCCTGCACCTCGGCCAGCCCCTGCTCGCCCAGGTACTCCACCGCGCGCACCGTGCGGCTGCGCTCCTCCGGCTCCAGCCCGTCCAGCTCCAGCGTGTACCACGTCCGGCCGAACCTGGCCCGGCGAAAGATCCCGTTGATGAACTGCGCCCGCTCTCCCTGGAACCGGCCCACGATCTCCTTGACCGGCACGATGGCGCGGATGCGGTAGCCGGCGTAGAAGGGCGTGCTCTGGCGCAGAATTCCCCCGAGCTCCAGGTAGGTGAGCGCCGTGCGCAGCACCAGCTGGCGGATGTCGTGGCGGTTGCCCAGGCTCTGCGGCGCCACGTCGAAGGTCGGGCCGCTCTCCGCCACCTCCCGCACCAGCCCCTCGATGGCCTCGCGGTCGGGCGTGTCGCCGTAGGCAAAGTTCTCCAGCGTCGACAGGTCTTCCAGGCTCCCCAGCAGCTCCACCGTGGAGGGCAGCCCGTCGCGCCCGGCGCGGCCGATCTCCTGGCTGTAGCTCTCCAGCCCCTTGGGGAGGTTGAAGTGGTAGACGTAGCGCACGTCGGCCTTGTCGATCCCCATCCCGAAGGCGATGGTCGCCACCACCATCGCCCTGTCGCTCCCCTTCCACCACTCCTGCACCGCCGTCCGCTGCTCCGTATCCATCCCCGCGTGGTAGGCGCGCGCCGGAACCCCCGCCTCCGCCAGCGCCCTGGCCACCCACTCCGCCGTCTTCTGCAGCGTCACGTAGACGATCCCCGGACCCGCCGGACGGTCGCGGATGCGCTCCAGCAGCACCCGTTCGCGCCGCACCCGCTCCGTGGGAATCGTCGACATGAACAGGTTGGGGCGATGGAAGCCGGTGACGATGGCGCACTCGCGCGGAATGGCGAAGCTCTCGCAGATGTCGGCCACCACCGCGGGCGTGGCGGTCGCCGTCAGCGCCAGGACGCGCTCCACGCCCACCGTCCTCGCCGTCTCGGCCAGCTTGAGGTAGTCGGGGCGAAAGTTGTGGCCCCATTGCGAGATGCAGTGCGCCTCGTCCACGGCGAACAGGGAGATGCGCGCGCGGCCCAGCTGGTCCAGAAAGCGCTCGTTGTTGAAGCGCTCCGGCGCCACGTACAGCAGCTTGAGCGTCCCCGCGCGCAGCCCCCGCTCCACCTCGTGCGCCTCTTCGCGCGTGAGCGAGCTGTCCAGCCGCGCCGCCTGAATGCCGCGGCTGCGCAGGTAGTCGATCTGGTCCTTCATCAGCGCGATGAGTGGCGAAACGACCACCGTCACGCCGTCCAGCAGCAGCGCGGGAAGCTGGTAGCACAGCGACTTGCCGCCGCCGGTGGGGAACACCGCCAGCGCGCCGCCGCCGCCCAGCAGGCAGTCGATCACCTCGCGCTGCCCGTCGCGGAACTCGCGCAGGCCGAACTGCTGCAGCAGCACGGTCTGCGGATCGGGGGCAACGGCGGATGCGTCGGTCACGTCGCGGCTCTGCGTAAGAGGCATGATGGACCCCGATTGTAAGGGATGATGATCGCCGGC
>DASTVC010000655.1:0-14066 GCA_035759295.1 Longimicrobium sp.
GTGCACCGGGCGCTGGAGGGGCTGGTGGAGGCGCTGGAGACGGCGCCGTCGCGCGCCGTGGGCGCCATCGACGTGCTGCCGGCGGAGGAGCGCGCCCGGGTGCTGGACGCGTGGAACCGGACGGACGCGGCGTACGCCGGCGAGTCGTGCATCCACGAGCTGTTCGAGCGGCAGGTGCAGCGCGCGCCGGGCGCGGACGCCGTCGTGTTCGGCGACGAGCGGTGGAGCTACGCGGCGCTGAACGCGCGCGCCAACCGTCTCGCGCACCACCTTCGCGCGCGCGGCGTGGGGCCTGACACCCGGGTGGGGATCTGCGTGGAGCGCGGGCCGGAGATGGTGGCCGCCGTGCTCGCCGTGCTCAAGGCCGGCGGCGCGTACGTCCCGCTGGACCCGTCGTACCCCGCCGACCGTCTTGCCTACATGCTGGCCGACAGCGCCCCGGCGGTGGTGCTCACGCAGCGCGCGGTGGCGCAGTCCCTGGGCGAGCTGCTCGACGGCGGCGTGCCGGTGCTGGAGCTGGACGCACCGGCCCGGCCGTGGGCGTCGGAGCCGGACACGGACCCCGCGCGCGGCGGGCTGACGCCGGAGCACACGGCGTACGTCATCTACACCTCCGGTTCCACCGGCCGTCCCAAGGGCGTGCTGGTGCCGCACCGGGGGCTGTGCAACGTGGCCGCCGCGCAGCAGCGCGCGTTCGGCGTGGGCGCGGGCGACCGCGTGCTGCAGTTCGCGTCGCTCAGCTTCGACGCGGCCGCCTTCGAGCTGGTGATGGCGCTGGCGTCGGGCGCCGCGCTCTGCGTGGCGTCGCGCGACGAGCTTCTTCCCGGGCCGGGCCTCGTCGCGCTGCTGCGCCGGCAGGCCATCACCACGGTCACCCTTCCGCCCTCGGCGCTGGCGGCCCTTCCCGTGGAGGAGCTCCCCGCGCTGCGCACCATCACCACGGCCGGCGAGGCGCTGCCGGCGGAGCTGGCCGCCCGCTGGGGCGCGCGGCACCGGCTGTGGAACCTGTACGGCCCCACCGAAGCGACCATCTGGAGCACGCTGTCGGAGTGCACCGATCCCGCGCGCACCCCCGACATCGGCCATCCCATCGCCAACACCCGCGCGTACGTGCTGGACGCGGCCGGGGAGCCGCTGCCGGTGGGCGTGGCGGGCGAGCTGTGCGCGGGCGGCCCCGGCGTGGCCCGCGGCTACCTGGGCCGGCCGGCGCTGACGGCGGAGCGCTTCGTCCCCGATCCCCATGGCGCGGAGCCGGGGGCGCGGCTGTACCGCACCGGCGACCTGTGCCGGTGGACCGCGGAAGGAACGCTCGAGTTCGTGGGCCGGGTGGACCACCAGGTCAAGGTGCGCGGCTTCCGCGTCGAGCCGGGCGAGATCGAGGCGCGGCTGCTGGAGCACGTCGGCGTCGACGAGGCGGTGGTCGTGGCCCGCGACGAAGCGTCGGGCGAGACGCGCCTGGTGGCCTACGTGGTCGCCGACGAGGCGGTCGGGGCGGAGGTGCTGCGCGCGTACCTGGGCGAGCGGCTGCCGGCGCACATGGTGCCCGCGGCCTTCGTGCGCCTGGGGCGGCTGCCGCTCACGCTCAACGGCAAGGTGGACCGCAAGGCGCTTCCGGCGCCCGGCGACGACGCGTTCGCCCGGCGCGGCTTCGAGGCGCCCGTGGGCGAGGCCGAGCAGGCGCTGGCGGAGATCTGGGCCGACGTCCTCCGCGTGGAGCGGGTGGGCCGGTGGGACGACTTCTTCGAGCTGGGCGGGCACTCCCTGCTGGCGGTGCGGGTGATCTCGCGCGTGCGGCAGGTGCTGGCGGTGGAGATCGCGCTGGGCGAGCTGTTCACGCATCCCGTGCTGGCGGACTTCGCGCGGGCGCTGGAGACGGCCGTGCACTCGGAGCTGCCGCCGATCGAGCCCGCCGCGCGCGAGGGCGCGCTTCCGCTGTCGTTCGCCCAGCAGCGGCTGTGGTTCCTGGAGCAGCTGGGGAACCTGGGCAGCACGTACCACATGCGCGCGCCACTGCGTCTGCGCGGCGCGCTGGACGGGGCGGCGCTGGCGCGCGCGCTGGACGGGATCGTGGCCCGCCACGAGGCGCTGCGCACCACGTTCGCCGCGGTGGACGGGGTTCCGGAGCAGCGGATCGCGCCGGCGGCGGCGTGCCGGCTCACCCTGGTGGAGTACGATCTCAGCGATCAATCCGACGCGGAGGACGATCTCGACCGGCTGATGGCCCAGGAGGCGGGCGCGCCCTTCGACCTGGAGCGGGGGCCGCTCATCCGCGGAGCGCTCCTCCGGCTGGCGGCGGACGACCACGTGCTGCTGCTGACCATGCACCACATCGTCAGCGACGGCTGGTCGATGGGGGTGTTCTTCGACGAGCTCGCCGCCCTGTACGCCGCCCACGCCCGGGGCGCCGAAGCGCACCTCCCCGAGCTGCCGGTGCAGTACGCGGACTACGCCGCCTGGCAGCGGCGCTGGGTGGAGGGCGACGTCCTCCGCTCGCAGGGGGACTACTGGGCGCAGACGCTGGCGGGTGCCCCGGAGCTCCTGGAGCTTCCCACCGACCACCCGCGGCCGGCGCAGGTGGACCATGCGGGCGAGCTGCTCGTCGTGGAGCTGGACGAGGCGCTCACGGCGGGGCTCAAGGCGCTGTCGCGGCGGCACGGCACCACGCTGTTCATCACCCTCCTGGCCGGGTGGGCGGCGGTGCTGAGCCGCCTTGCGGGCCGGGACGACGTGGTGGTCGGCACCCCCGTGGCCAACCGGGGGCGGCGGGAGATCGAGGGGCTGATCGGCTTCTTCGTGAACACGCTGGCGCTGCGCGTGGACCTTTCGGGCGCGCCCACGGTGGCGGAGCTGCTGGCGCGGGTGAAGGAGCGGGCGCTGGGCGCGCAGCACCACCAGGACATCCCCTTCGAGCAGGTGGTGGAGCGGGTGGACCCCGCGCGCAGCCTGTCGCACGCCCCGCTCTTCCAGGCGATGTTCACCTGGCAGGACATGCAGCGCGGAGGCGGGCTGTCGCTCCCCGGGCTGCAGGTGGGCCGGGTGGGCGCGGCGTCGACGCAGGCGCAGGCCAAGGTGGATCTGGCGCTCACCCTGCGCGCGACGGAAGACCGCATCGTGGGGAGCGTGGCGTATGCCACGGCGCTCTTCGAACGCGAGACCGTGGAGCGCTGGACGGGCTACCTGGGCCGCGTGCTGGAGGAGATGGCCGCGGACGACGGCCGCCCCGTGGAGCGGCTGGCGCTGCTGGGCGCGGACGAGCGCGCCCTCGTGCTGGACGAGTGGAACCGGACGGAGGCGGAGTATCCGGCCGACGCCTGCGTTCACCAGCTGTTCGAGGCCCAGGCGGCGCGCACGCCGGGCGCCGAGGCGGTGGTGTGGGAGGGGGAATCCCTCACGTACGCGGAGCTGAACGCGCGGGCCAACCGGCTGGCGCACCACCTCCGCGCGCGGGGCGTGGGGCCGGACGTGCCGGTGGGGATCTGCGTGGAGCGGAGCCTGGAGCTGGTGGTCTCCCTCCTGGCGCTGCTCAAGGCCGGCGGCGCGTACGTGGCGCTGGATCCGGACCTTCCGGACGAGCGGCTGCGGACCATGCTGGACGACAGCCGCCCGGCGGTGCTGCTGGCGCACGCGTCGCTGGCGGGGCGCTTCGCCGGGATGGACGTCCCCGTGCTCGCCGTGGACGCGGATGCCGCGTCGTGGGCGTCGCTGCCGGAGACGAATCCCCAGGCCGTGGGCGTGGGGCCGGATCATCTTGTCTACGTGATCTACACCTCGGGCTCCACGGGCAGGCCCAAGGGGGTGATGAACACCCATCGCAACGTGGTCAACCGCGTCGCCGGCATCCAGCACCGCTGGCGGCTGGAGCCGGGCGAGTCGGTGCTGCAGAACGCCTCGCTCTCCTTCGACGTTTCGGCGTACGAGCTCTTCTGGCCGCTGATGCTCGGCGCGCGCGTGGTGATGACGAGGCCCGACGGGCACCGCGACCCGGCGTACCTGGTGGAGACCATCCGCCGCTACGGGATCGGGACGGCCAGCTTCGTTCCCTCGTCCCTGCAGGTGTTCCTGGAGGAGCCGGGGGTGGAGGCCTGCACGTCGCTGGTGCGGGTGCCCTGCGGCGGCGAGGCGCTTCCGCCCGCGCTGGTGCGCCGCCTCCACGAGCGGCTTCCGCACGCGACCCTCTACAACCGCTACGGCCCCTCCGAGGCCGCCACGGCGGTCACCGGTCCGGTGCGGGTGGCGGAGGAGATGAACGGCCCCGTCCCCATCGGCCGCCCCATGCCCAACGCGCGGGCGTACCTGCTGGACCGCGCCGGCGAGCCGGTGCCGGTGGGCGTGGCCGGCGAGCTGTGCATCGGCGGCGACGGGGTGGGGCGCGGCTACCTGGACCGCGCGGGGATGACGGCGGAGAAGTTCGTCCCCGACCCGTTCTGCGGCGAGGCGGGCGCGCGGATGTACCGCACGGGCGACCTGTCGCGGTGGCTTCCCGACGGATCCATCTCGTTCATGGGGCGCACGGACTTCCAGGTGAAGGTGCGGGGCTTCCGCATCGAGCCGGGGGAGATCGAGGCGCGTCTCCTGGAGCACCCGGCGGTGCGCGAGGCCGTCGTCCTGGTCCGCGAGGACGCGCCGGGCGACCGGCGGCTGGTGGCGTACGTCGTCGGCGACGAGACGGCCGGCGCGGACGTGCTGCGGGCGCACGTGGGGCAGACGCTGCCGGAGTACATGGTGCCCGCGGCGTACGTGCGGCTGGAGCAGTTCCCGCTCTCGCCCAACGGCAAGCTGGACCGCCCGGCGCTCCCGGCTCCGGAAGGAGACGCGTATGCGTCCCGCGAGTACGAGGCGCCGGTGGGGGAGACGGAGCAGGCGCTGGCGGAGATCTGGGCGGAGGTGCTGGGCATCGACCGGGTGGGGCGCCGGGACAACTTCTTCCAGCTGGGCGGCCACTCGCTGCTGGTGGTGCGGGTGATCGCGCGCATGCGCCAGCGCGGCCTTCACGCCGAGGTGCGGGCGCTGTTCACCGCGCCCTCGCTGGCGGCGCTGGCGGCGGACGTGGGCGGCGAGTCCACCGAGATGGTGGTGCCGGCGAGCGCGATCCCCGCCGGTTGCGCGCGGATCACGCCGGAGATGCTCCCCCTGGTGGAGCTCACGCAGGCGGAGATCGACGCGGTCTTGGCCGGGGTGGAGGGCGGCGGGCGGAACGTACAGGACATCTATCCGCTGGCGCCGCTGCAGGAGGGGATTCTCTTCCACCACCTGATGACGAGCGAGGGCGATCCGTACCTGCTGGCGATGCTCTACAGCTTCGACGGCAGGGACGGCCTGGACCGCTACCTGGGCGCGCTGCAGGCGGTGATGGACCGGCACGACGTCCTGCGCACGGCCGTGCGGTGGGAAGGGGTGCGCGAGCCGGTGCAGGTGGTGCTGCGCGAGGCGCGGCTCCGGGTGGAAGAGGTGGAGATGGACCCGGCGGACGGGGACGTGGCCAAGCGGCTGTACGCGCGCTTCGATCCGCGGCACCACCGCATCGACGTGCGCCACGCCCCGCTCATGCGCGCCCACGTGGCCCATGACGCGGCGGGCGGCCGCTGGCTGCTCATGCTGCTGCGCCACCACCTGATCAGCGACCACACGTCGCTGGAGGTGCTGCAGACGGAGATCGACGCGCACCTGGCGGGACGGGCGGACACCCTTCCCGAGCCGGTGCAGTTCCGCAACCTGGTGGCCCGGACGCGGCTGGCCACGGCCGAGGCCGAGCACGAGGCGTTCTTCCGCGAGATGCTGGGCGACGTGGACGAGCCCACGACGCCGTTCGGGCTGCTGGACGCGCGGGGCGACGGGAGCGGGATGGACGTGTCGGCGCGGTGGGTGGAGGCGGGGCTCGCGGCCCGGCTGCGGGAGCGGGCGCGGGCGCTGGGAGTGAGCGTGGCGACGCTTTGCCACGTGGCCTGGGCCCAGGTGCTGGCGCGGGTGTCGGGGCGCGACGACGTGGTCTTCGGCACGCTGCTCTTCGGCCGGATGAGCGGCGGCGAGAACGCCGAACGGATGATGGGCCCCTTCATCAACACCCTTCCGGTGCGGATCCGGGTGGCGGAGGAGAGCGCGGAGGCGAGCGTGCGGCAGACGCACGCGCTGCTGACGAAGCTCCTGCGCCACGAGCACGCCCCGCTGGCGCTGGCGCAGCGGTGCAGCCGGGTGGAGGCGCCGGCGCCGCTGTTCACCGCGCTGCTCAACTACCGCCACAGCGGCGGTGCGGCGCCTTCGAACGCGCCCGCCGCCGCGGCGGGGACGGCGTCGGAGGGGATGCGGAGGATCTACGGCGAGGAGCGGTCCAACTACCCGTTCACGCTGAACGTGGACGACCTGGGCGAGGCGCTGGGGCTGACCGCCAAGGTCCGGGCGCCGCTGGAGGCCCGACGGGTGGCCGCGCTGATGCACACGGCGCTTGAGGGGCTGGTCGAGGCGCTGGCCACGGCGCCGGAGCGGGCGGTGGGGAGCATCGAGGTGCTGCCCGCGGAGGAGCGCGCGCGGGTGGTGGAGGCGTGGAACGCCACGGACGCCGCGTACCCGCGGGAGCTGTGCACGCACCACCTGTTCGAGGCGCAGGTGGAGCGTACCCCGCACGCGGTGGCGGTGGTGTCGGGGGAGGAGACGCTGACCTTCGCGGAGCTCAACGCGCGGGCCAACCGCCTGGCGCACCACCTGATCGGCCTGGGCGTGGGTCCCGACGTGCTGGTGGGGATCTGCACGGAGCGCGGGACCGAGATGGCGGTGGGGCTTCTCGCCGTCCTCAAGGCTGGCGGCGCCTACGTGCCGCTGGACCCCGACTACCCGGCGGAGCGGCTGCGCCACATGGTCGAGGACGCCGCCCCCGCCGCCGTGCTGGCGTACGGCGTTCCGGACGCGCTGGTGGCCGGACTGGTGGGGGAGAGCGGGATCCCCATGATCCGCTTCGAGACCGACGCGGGCGCGTGGGCGCAGCGGCCGGACACCAACCCGGCGCGGACGGACGTCCATCCCGACCACCTGGTCTACGTCATCTACACCTCCGGCTCGACGGGCAGGCCCAAGGGGGTGATGAACCACCACGGCTGCCTGGTGAACCGGCTGTCGTGGGGCGCCCGCGTCTGGGGGCTGGGGGCCGATGACGTGCTGCTGTGCAAGACGTCGCTCAGCTTCGACGGGCACATCCGCGAGCTGTTCCTCCCCTGGAACGTGGGCGGGCGGGTGGTGATGGCGCGCCCCGGCGGCCACAAGGACCCCGACTACCTGCTGCAGGCGATCCACGACGGGGGCATCACCATGGTGAACCTGAACGGTTCGCTGCTGCTGGTGATCCTGGAGAGCCCGCGGCTGCAGCTGATGGCGGGGCTGCGGCAGATGCTGGTGGGCGGCGAGTCGTTCTCCGGCGCCGGGCTGTCCCGGTTCCTGGAGCGGCTGCCGGAAACGGCGCTGCACCACCTGTACGGTCCCAGCGAGGCGGCGACGCCCATGATGGCGCCCAACCTGGGGCCCGCGCAGGCGCGCACGGTGGTCCCCATCGGGCGCCCCACCGCCAACGCGCGGATGTACCTGCTGAACCCCGCCGGCCACCCCGCTCCCGTGGGCGTGGTGGGCGAGATGTACGTGGGCGGCCACGGCGTGGCCCGCGGCTACCTGGGCCGCGCGGCGCAGACGGCGGAGCGCTTCGTCCCCGACCCGTTCAGCGCGGAGCCGGGGGCGCGGATGTACCGCACCGGCGACCTGGGGCGCTGGCTGGACGACGGGATGGTGGAGTTCCTGGGGCGCAACGACTTCCAGGTCAAGATCCGCGGCTTCCGCATCGAGCTGGGCGAGGTGGAGGCGCGCCTTCGCGAGCACCCCCGGGTGGGCGAGGCGGTGGTGATGGCCCGCCCCGACGCCGCGGGCGAGAACCGGCTGATCGCCTGGTACACGGGCGGCGAGGCGGTGGACCCGGCGGAGCTGCGGGCGCACCTGGCCGGGCGGCTGCCGGACTACATGGTTCCCGCCGCGTTCGTGCGGATGGACGCCTTCCCCCTCACCCCCAGCGTAAAGCTGGACCGCAAGGCCCTGCCGGACCCGGAGGGTGACGCCTACGCGGTGCGCGAGTACGAGGCGCCGGTGGACGAGACCGAGGAGGCGTTGGCCGAAATCTGGGCCGAGGTGCTGCGCGTGGAGCGCGTGGGCCGCCGCGACGACTTCTTCGCGCTGGGCGGACACTCGCTCTCGGCGGTGCGGGTGGTCTCGCGGGTGCGGCAGGAGCTCGGGGTGGACGTCGCGCTGCGCGAGATCTTCGCCCAGCCCGTGCTCAAGGACTTCGCCGAGGCGATCCTCGACGCCCAGCTGGCCCAGTTCGACCCCCAAGCGCTCGCCGGGCTGATGGACCTGGCGCGCGAGCCGGCCCTCGGATGACAACTCACCGCCCGATGACCTACTCCGAGCTTCTCGGCGAGCTGCGCGACCGCGGAATCGTCCTCGCCTGCGAGGGCGACGAGCTGCTCGTGCGCTCCATGCAGCGCTCCCTGGACCCGGCGCTGGTCGCGGCGCTGCGGGCCCACAAGCCGGCGCTGCGCGACCTGATCCGGTCGGGCGGGTACGCCGCGGCCATGGCGGCTCCGCCCGCGGCGCCGCTGCTGGAGCTGACGGATGCGGAGATGAGCGGGATCGTGGCGACCGTTCCGGGCGGCGCGGACAACCTGCAGGACGTCTACCCGCTGGCGCCGCTGCAGGAAGGAATCCTCTTCCATCACCTGATGGCGGGGGAGGGCGATCCGTACCTGCTGCCCATGCTGTTCCGCTTCGACCATCGTGAAGACCTGGACCAGTACCTGGCCGCGCTGCAGGCGGTGGTCGACCGGCACGACATCCTGCGCACGGCCGTGATCTGGGAAGGGCTCCCCGAGCCGGTGCAGGTGGTGTGGCGAAAGGCGCCGCTGAAGGTGGAGGAGGTGGCCCTGGACGCGGGCGGCGACGTGGCGGAGCGGCTGCGGGCGCGCTTCGATCCGCGGCACCACCGCATCGAGCTGGGCAAGGCGCCCATGATGCGCGCGTACTGCGCGCATGACGGGGCGGATGGGCGCTGGCTGCTCCTTCTGCAGCGCCATCACCTCATCAGCGACCACACCACGCTGGAGGTGCTGCAGGCGGAGATCGACGCGCACCTGGCCGGGCGCGAGGCGGATCTCCCGCGGCCGCTGCCGTTCCGCAACTTCGTGGCGCAGACGCGGCTGGGGGTGAGCCGGGACGAGCACCGTGCCTTCTTCACGGAGATGCTGGGGGACGTGGACGAGCCCACGGCTCCGTTCGGGGTGCTGGACGTGCGCGGCGACGGCTCGGGGATGCGCGAGGCGCGCGCGGCCGTGGATCCGTCCCTTGCGGCCCGGCTGCGGGAGCGCGCGCGGGCGCTGGGAGTGAGCGCGGCGAGCGTCTTTCACGTGGCCTGGGCGCAGGTGCTGGCGCGGGCGTCCGCGCGCGAGGACGTGGTGTTCGGCACGCTGCTCCTTGGCCGGATGGACGGTGGCGAGGGCGCAGACCGGGTGATGGGCCCCTTCATCAACACCCTTCCGCTTCGTGTCCGCCTGGGACGCGTGGGGGCCGAGGCGAGCGTCCGGCGGACGCACGCGCTGCTCGCGGAGCTGCTGCGGCACGAGCACGCCTCGCTGGCGCTGGCCCAGCGGTGCAGCGGGGTAGAGGCGCCGGCGCCGCTCTTCACGTCGCTGCTCAACTACCGCCACGCCGGCGGGAAGACGGGCTCGCACGCACCCGCGGCGGGAGGGATGGCGATCCTCCACGCCGAGGAGCGGTCGAACTACCCGCTGGGACTTTCGGTGGACGACCTGGGCGACGGGTTCCGGCTCAAGGGCCAGGTGACGCACGCGTCGCTCGATCCGGCGCGGATCTGCGCGCTGGTGCACCGGGCGCTGGAGGGGCTGGTGGAGGCGCTGGAGACGGCGCCGTCGCGCGCCGTGGGCACCATCGACGTGCTGCCGGCGGAGGAGCGCGCCCGGGTGCTGGAGGAGTGGAACCGCACCGGCGCGGCGTACGCCAGCGATGCGTGCATCCACCCCCTCTTCGAAGCCCGGGTGGAGCGCACGCCCGATGCAACGGCGGTGGTCTTCGAGGGACGGCACCTTACCTACGCGCAGCTGAACGCCCGCGCCAACCGGCTGGCGCACCACCTTCGCGCGCTGGGCGTGGGCCCGGACGCGCGGGTCGCGCTGGTGCTGACGCGCTCCCCGGAGCTGGTGCAGGCGGAGCTGGCGGTCCTCAAGGCGGGCGGGGCGTACGTGCCGCTGGACCCCGAGCACCCGGTCGAGCGGCTTCGGGAGATGCTGGAGGACAGCGCGCCCGCCGTGCTGCTGACGACAGGCGCGCTGGCGGAGCGCTTCGCCGGCCTGTCCGTGCCCGTGCTGGCGGTGGACGCGAAGGCGCCGGCGTGGGCGTCGCTCCCGGAGACGAACCCGGCGGCCGAGGGGCTGACGGCGGATCACCTGGCGTACGTGATGTACACGTCGGGGTCCACGGGCCGGCCCAAGGGCGTGATGATTCCGCACCGGGCCGTCACCCAGCTGGTGCTGAGCAACGGCTTCGTGCAACTGGGCGCGGACGACCGCGTGGCGTTCGCCGCGAACCCCGCGTTCGACGCGTCCACCATGGAGGTATGGGGCCCGCTGCTGAACGGCGGACGGGTCGTCGTCGTTCCGCGGGCGGTGCTGCTGGATCCGCCCGCGTACGGCGCGCTGCTGCGCGGCGAGGGGGTCACCGCGCTCCTCATCACCCCCGCCCTTTTCGAGCACTGCGCCCGCGTGATCCCGGAGGTCCTGGCGGGGGTGCGGCACGTCCTCACGGGCGGCGACCGTACCGATCCCGCCGCCTACCACCGCGTGCTGCGCGAGGGCGGCCCCGCAACCGTCTACAACTGCTACGGCCCCACGGAGACGACGACGTTCTCCATCGCCCACCCCCTGCACGGCGTGGCGGACGGGGCGCGGAGCGTGTCCATCGGCCGGCCCAAGGCGAACACGCGGGCCTACGTGCTGCACGGGGCGGGCGAGCCGGTGCCCGTGGGGGTGGCCGGCGAGCTGTTCGTGGCCGGCGACGGCGTGGCGCGGGGCTACCTGCGCCGGCCGGGGCTCACGGCGGAGCGCTTCGTCCCCGACCCGTTCGGCGGTGCGCCGGGGGCGCGGATGTACCGCACGGGCGACCTGTGCCGATGGACGACGGAGGGGACGCTGGAGTTCGTGGGCCGCGCGGACCACCAGGTGAAGGTGCGGGGCTTCCGCATCGAGCCGGGGGAGATCGAGGCGCGGCTGGCGGAGCACCCCGGCGTGCGCGAGGCGGTGGTGGTGGTGCGCGAGGACGCGCCGGGGGAGAAGCGGCTGGTCGCCTACGTGGTCGGCGACGAGACGGCCGGCACGGAATCGCTTCGCGCGCACCTGGGCGAGCGGCTGCCGGCGTACATGGTGCCCGCGGCCTTCGTGCGGCTCGACCGGATGCCGCTGACGCCCAACGGCAAGCTGGACCGCGGGGCGCTGCCGGCGCCCGACGGCGACGCGTTCGCCCGGCGCGGCTACGAGGCGCCGGTGGGCCAGGTGGAGCAGGCGCTGGCGGAGATCTGGGCCGACGTGCTGGGCGTGGAGCGGGTGGGCCGGTGGGACGACTTCTTCGAGCTGGGCGGGCACTCCCTGCTGGCCGTGCGGGTGATCTCGCGCGTGCGGCAGGCGGGGGTGGAGGCCGCGCTGGGCGAGCTGTTCGCCCGCCCCGTGCTGGCGGACTTCGCGCGCGATCTGGAGACCGCCGCGCGCTCCGCGCTGCCGTCCATCGAGCCCGCCGGCCGCGACGGCGCGCTTCCGCTGTCGTTCGCCCAGCAGCGGCTGTGGTTCCTGGAGCAGCTGGGGAACCTGGGGAGCACGTACCACGTCCGCGCGCCGCTGCGCCTGCGCGGCGAGCTGGACCGGGCGGCGCTGCGGGGCGCGCTGGACGCCATCGTGGCTCGCCACGAGGCGCTGCGTACCACCTTCACGCAGGTGGACGGCATCCCCGGGCAGCGGATCGCGCCGGCGGACGCCGGCTTCCACCTCCCGGAACACGACCTGGCCGGGCGGGCGGACGCGGACGCCGAGCTCCGCCGGCTGCTGGACGAGGAGGCGGCCGCGCCCTTCGACCTGGAGCGGGGGCCGCTCATCCGCGGAGCGCTCATCCGGCTGGCGGCGGACGAGCACGTGCTGGTGCTGGCCATGCACCACATCGTCAGCGACGGCTGGTCGGTGGGGGTGCTCTTCGACGAGCTGTCCGCACTCTACGCGGCCCGCCGCGAGGGCAGGGAGGCGCGCCTTGCCGCGCTTCCGGTGCAGTACGCCGACTACGCGGCCTGGCAGCGGCGATGGGTGGAGGGTGACGTCCTCCGTACGCAGGCGGACTACTGGACCCTCACGCTGGCGGGCGCGCCGGAGCTGCTGGAGCTGCCCACCGACCACCCGCGGCCGGCGCAGACGGACCACGCGGGGGCGCGGCTTGAGGTGGAGCTGGACGAGGCGCTGGCGGACGGGCTGAAGGCGCTTTCCCGGCGGCACGGGACCACGCTCTTCATGACGCTGCTCGCCGGCTGGGCCGTGGTGCTCTCCCGGCTCGCGGGCCAGGACGACGTGGTGGTCGGCACGCCCACCGCCAACCGGGGGCGGCCGGAGATCGAGGGGCTGATCGGCTTCTTCGTGAACACGCTGGCGCTGCGCGTGGACCTTTCGGGCTCGCCCACCGTGGCGGAGCTGCTGGCGCGGGTGAAGGAGCGGGCGCTGGGCGCGCAGCACCACCAGGACATCCCCTTCGAGCAGGTGGTGGAGCTGGCCGATCCCGTGCGCAGCCTTTCGCACGGCCCGCTCTACCAGGTGATGTTCGCCTGGCAGAACGCGCCCCGCGGAAACCTGGAGCTCCCCGGGCTGGCGCTCGGCCGCGTAGACGCGCAGGACGGACCCCGCGCCGCGAAGGAGGACCTGTCGCTGGCGCTGGGCGAGGCGAACGGGCGGATCGTGGGCAGCGTGACGTATGCCACGTCGCTGTTCGAGCGCGGCACCATCGAGCGGTGGGCCGGCTACCTGCGGCGGGTGCTGGAGGAGATGGCGGCGGACGAGCATCGGCCGGTGGAGCGGCTGGCGCTCATGCCGGAGAGCGAACGCGCCCTCGTCGTCAGGGAGTGGAACCGCACGGAGGCGGATGCCGCCGGGCCGCTCGTCCACGCGCTCTTCGAAGCCCAGGCGGCACGCACGCCCGACGCGGTGGCGGTGGAGTTCGAAGGCGGGCAGCTCACCTACGCGGAGCTGAACGCCCGGGCGAACCGGCTGGCCCACCACCTGGTCCGCCGCGGCGTTGGGCCCGACGTGCGCGTGGGGGTGTGCGTGGAGCCCGGCGTGGAGATGATGGCCGCCGTGCTCGCCGTGCTCAAGGCCGGCGGCGGCTACGTCCCGCTCGATCCGGCGTATCCCGCGGACCGGCTGGCCTACACGCTGGCCGACAGCGCGCCCGCCGTGCTGCTGACGCAGGCGTCGCTCGCCGAGCGGTTCGCGGAGTCCGGCCTTCCGCGCATTTCGGTCGATACGGACGCGGCGGAGTGGGCGCACGAGCCGGAGACGGACCCCGCGCGCGGCGGCGTGCTGCCGGAGCACCTGGCGTACGTCATCTACACCTCCGGCAGCACCGGCCGCCCCAAGGGGGTGCGCGTGGAGCACGGCGCCCTGGCGGCCACCATGGCCGCGGCGGGCCTGGCGCTCGGCTACGGGCCCGCGGACCGGGCGCCGTCGCTGGCCAGCTTTGCGTTCGACATCTGGCTCTTCGAGTCCCTGCGTCCCCTGCTGGCCGGCGGAAGCGTGCGGGTCTTTCCCCGCGACCGGGTGCTGGAGGTGCCGCGCCTGGTGCAGGAGCTGGCCGGCTGCACCGTGCTGCACGCCGTCCCCGCGCTCATGCGCGGCATCGTCCGCCAGGTGCGGGCGACGGGTGAAGGCGTCCTTCCCGGCCTGCGGCGGGCCTTCGTGGGCGGTGACGCGGTCGCGCCGGACCTGCTGGAGGAGATGCGCGTCGCC
>DASTVC010000656.1:0-13955 GCA_035759295.1 Longimicrobium sp.
TGATCCTTATGACCGTGTGCCCTACTGTGGTCCAGACCCGATAGTGGTCGTGCTGCGACGGTTAGAGCACTTTTTAGCCCACCCCGAACTGTACACCGAACACTACAGTCCTGAACTACTCCCTCGGCTCGTGGCCGGCACAGAGAAAGTGCGGGCGCAGTTGGAGAAAGAGAGTCGGCTGCACCAACTGATGAGCGCCTTGTGCGGCCGCAGCATCCGTATCTCTCTAATTTTGGCGCAGCGGTTGATCGACAACAGTGTGTATGACCCTACCCAGGACCACGACGTGACGGCCACGGATATGGACCGTGCCCTGCTGATAGGAGTGGGTGATACCTTTATCAGTAGCCCGCAAAACGTGGTGGAAAACATTTTTGAGGTGTCTGATCATCCCACGGGGAGCTACTTCATCAAGCTGCGGATCCTGCGGGCGTTGCGGCAGGCAGGCCCCGAGGGGCTGCGCATTAGCCGCCTGATCGACGTGATGAGCGCGTTCGAGTACGATCTGCAGTTGGTGTGCAGCGCCATCAACGATATGAAACGCGAGCAGAAACGCCTGTTATGGTCGGACTCGCTGAAGGGCGAGTTCAAGGACGAGACAGAACTGGTGAACTACAGCCGCAGCCGCATCATCATTACCAGCGTGGGCGAGGGGTACGACAGCTTTGCACCACACAGCCTGTCATATCTGCAAGAAGTGATGCTGGACACTGCAGTGGACGCACACGAGTTCGGCGGTCCATGGAACTACGGCTCACTAGAGGATCGCTTCACCCTGATTTATAAATTTTTGCGCCTGCTGCATGAGGAGGACATGCTGGAGATGCGCAAGTGCATGGGCAACTTCAGCGCGCTGGAATACCAGAAGGCTTTCGGGAAGCGCGAGATCCTCTCCACGAACCTCATCCGGCGCATTCGCTCCCAGGTGGACAATATTTTGGGGGCCGTACACCAAGCGCGCTCGAGGGTGGGATTCGACGAGTTTTTTGCCGAACACATCCGCGCGTACGACGACCACCTAGTGCGTGCAACAAACTTTGAGCGGCAGATCTTTGCGGCGTGACGGCGAAAGTGCTGAGTAGGAGAGTCTGCCCCTCCTTGGCGATAGCCCAACGTCGGCGTGCAGTTGCTTGGTCAGGCGGGAAGAAATGCGACGCGGGACGATCGCGTGCCGCGACGTCCCGCTTTTCCTCACCTCGGATCTTAGCGCTCCACGTCCTCTACGCGGGTGATCTCGTAGGGATACCAGTGGCGCTCGCGTTCACCGTGCACGTGGATCTCCGGCATCCCCGCCGGGCGAAGCACCAGGTCCGCCGTCGTCTCATCCTCGCAGACCACCTCGGTGGGGACGAACTCCTGCCCCAGAACCTGCTCGGCCACGTGCCGCAGGTCCTTGGGCGTGGTGAATACGCTCCCCAGCAGTTCTTCCGCCGGCGCACCTTCCGTGCGCGTCGCGTCGTGTTCCAGGCTGCTCATTCGCGGCTCCTACCACTCGGCTGCATCATTTGGAAGAGATGCTTACAATTTAGGTGTACCCGGCATCCGCACAAGGGGTTCCCCCGCCGCCTCTCATTCTGCTCTCGTCGGAGAAATCACTCTTCCGTCAGGGTACGCCTGACGTGGACACCGTTTCCGGTCCATGAGACGACGACAGAAATCCGGCTGCGTCACACTGTATCGGAAGTAAACGCAACAATAGGAGCGTGTTCCACATCTGGCGCCGTGCGTACATCGTGCTGGTTTGAACAATCAAAGTACAAACCGAACTGATACTTTATAAAATTAAGTAAAATGATGTATCATGCTTGTTATTCGCGGGAAGAGGCATTATTCTGGCATCGGCCGCCAGGGCACGCCGGGAACCCCATCGACAGGGAAGGCAGGATGGACCAGACGCTCCTCCTCACGCTCGCGCAGGCGGGCCCGCCGCCCGGTTCGAAGCCGATCGACGGCGCCGACACGGCGTGGCTGCTGGTGGCCACCGCGCTGGTGCTGCTGATGACGCCGGCGCTGGGCTTTTTCTACGGCGGTCTGGTGCGCAGCAAGAACATGCTCAACACGCTGATGATGAGCTTCGCCTCTCTGGGCGTCGTCGGCGTGGCGTGGGCGCTCATCGGCTTCTCCGTAGCCTTCGCGCCGGGATGGGCGGGGAGCGGGGGGCTGGGCTACGCGGGGCTGCGCGGCGTGGGGCTGGAGGGCGGCGCCTGGGGCGCGACGCCGCACCTGCTGTACATGGCGTACCAGGGAAGCTTCGCCATCATCGCGGCCGCGCTCATCTCGGGCGCGGTGGTGGAGCGGATGCGGTTCGGGCCGTACCTGGCGTTCATCGCCGCGTGGAGCGTGCTGGTGTACGCGCCGGTGGCGCACTGGGTGTGGGGCGGGGGATGGCTGGCGGAGCTGGGCGCGCTGGACTTCGCCGGCGGCGCCGTGGTGCACGTGAACGCCGGCGTGGCGGCCGTGGTGGCGGCCGTGACCGTCGGCAGCCGCAAGGACTACGGCAAGCAGGCGCTGCTTCCGCACGACGTGAGCTACGTGCTGCTGGGGGCGGGGCTGCTCTGGTTCGGCTGGTTCGGGTTCAACGGGGGGAGCGCGTTGGCGGCCAACGGCGTGGCGGCGCTGGCCTTCGTCAACACGCTGCTGGCGCCCGCGGCGGCGCTCACCGCGTGGATGCTGCTGGACATGCTGCGCTCCCGCAAGGCGACCGCCGTGGGCGCGGGGACGGGCGTGGTCGTCGGCCTCGTCGCCATTACGCCGGCGGCGGGGTTCGTGGGCCCGCTGGGCGCCATGGCGATCGGCGCGCTGGCGGCGGGGCCCAGCCACGCGCTCATCAGCTGGCGCTCGCGCACGCGCCTGGACGACTCGCTGGACGTGTTCGCGGCGCACGGTACTGGCGGCATTACCGGGGCGCTGCTTACGGGCGTGTTCGCGCAGGCGGCGTGGGGCGGCACGGACGGGCTGCTGTTCGGCAATCCCGGGCTGGTGCTTCGTCAGCTGGCGGCCATCGTGGCGGCGGGCGCGTACAGCGGCGTGGCCACCTTCGCCATCCTGCGGCTGATCGCGCTGGTCTCGCCGCTGCGCGCCAGCGCGCGCGACGAGGGCGTGGGGCTGGACGTGGTGGAGCACGGCGAAGAAGCGTACGCCAGCGGCGAGGGCGCCGTACTGGTGCTTCCCCGGCGCCGTGCCGCGGATGCGGCCGGCATGGATCCCGACTATCGCCGCCCGGCGGTTCATCCCACGCGCATGGAGGCCCCATGAAGCTGATCGTCGCGATCATCCGCCCCGAAAAGCTGAACGAGGTGCTCGAGGCGCTGTATCTGGCCGAGGTGCGCGGGCTTACGGTGAGCAGCGTGCAGGGCCACGGCGGCGAGCTGGAGCAGGTGGAAACCTACCGAGGCACCACCGTCAAGCTGAACCTGCACCCCAAGGTGCGGCTGGAGATCGGCGTGTCGGAGCCGTTCGTGGAGCGCACGGTGCAGATCCTGTTGAACAGCGCCTGGACGGGCGAGGTGGGGGATGGAAAGGTGTTCGTGCTGCCGGTGGAGAAAGTCTACCGCATCCGCACCGGCGAAGCCGACGAAGCCGCCGTCACCCCCGCGCTCCCCGGCGAAGGGGCCGACGTCCACTAAATCAACATCGGTTTCACGCGGAGCCGCGGAACAGAAGAGAGGTGCGGAGGAGAACGATCCAGTCTCTGCGCCCCTCTTCATCACCCCCAACTGTCATTTCGAAGGAGGCGCCGCCTCGGACTTCGTCCTCGCACAATCGCCTGGCGCCGACTGAGAAATCTGGTAGCGTATAGTTTCGTTGACATGGGGAGCAAAAAAGAGCATGAGGCACCACACCCATTCGCCAGAAAGGGAGGTGCCCCATGCCCACGCCGGACGGAAGTGCCCAGCTGCCGACGAATGTAGAATCGTGGCCGCTGTCGATCAACACTCTTGCATCTTCGCTTCCCGGAGTCGGCCGGGTCCTCGCGCTCAAGCAGGCGCGGCAGGAGTTGGAAGCGACGCAGGACCAGTTCGTGGCCGCGGTTCGCGAGGGACGTGCGGAACTCGTGTGTGAGCGGTGCGGCGTAGTCCACAGCGGCCCCTCGATCCTGCGGCGCGGCAGCAGGCTGCGAAAGCTGAAGACGAGCACAGGGGTTCTGGAGTTCGAGCTGAAGCAGCTCACCTGCCGTGACTGCCGAAGGACCTGGAGCCCGTTCGCAGAGCTGCTCGGTCTTGCACCTCGCCAGCGAGTCGCGCGGGAGCTCGTGCGCAAGCTGGTGGAGTGCGTGACCGAGCTGCCGTACGGCAAGACCTGTCGCCTGGCGGCGGCCTGGCTCGGTGCGAGCCTGTCCCCCAGGACGCTCCACGCGTGCGTGCAGGAGCTTGGATCGCGGGTGCGCTTCACGCCGGCGCCGGCAACCGCGGTGGTGCTGGCGGATGGGACCAAGGTGCCTGCGGGGCGAAGCGAGCGCGGGATGGAGGTGCGCTTCAGCTTTCAGATCCTCAGCCGGCATCAGGAGAACGGCCGCACGGCGGTGCAGAAGCGGATCGCCGGGTGGGGCGTGGGTCCGGGCGGCTGGAAGGACGCGCTGCCGGCGAGAATCGCGACGGAGGTGATCGTCACCGATCGCGAGAAGGGATTGCCGAAGCTGCTGGCAAAGCGCTTCCCGAAGCTTCGCCACCAGCACTGCGAGTGGCACCTGGGCCACACGCTGAACCACCTGCTGTACCTGGACGGCGTAAAGCTGGCTGAGCGCAAGCCTCTGAAGGAAGAGCTCGGAAAGATCGTGTGGGGCAGGACGATCACGAACCGGCGGGAGCGCTACGCCTCATTGTGCAGCCGGCTGGCGGGCTACCCCAAGGCCCACACGATGCTGGTGGACGCGCAGGAGAACGTGCTCTTCGACGTGCCTTCTCGAGAGCGCACGACGAGCGTGATCGAGCGGGAGATGCGCGAGATCAACCGGCGCAGCGACGTAGGCGTGCGCTGGAGCGAGCGAGGGATCGACAACCTGCTGCGGCTGAGAGCGGCGAGGCGCATCAACAAGGACGACTTCGAACGCGTGTGGTGATCCGTGTGAACCACGCGCTGCAGACGGTGCCTCTCGTCTCGATGTCAACGAAAGGGATTGCTACCAGAAATCTACTTTCTGCTGCTCGTGGCCTGTCGTGTGTCGAGGTCCAGCCGGCGGCCGCTACCGCCGCGAACGACACGCGTCTTCTGGGCTCACGTTGCCGAGGCCAGCCTCCAGCAGCCCGACGGTAGATTTCTCGGTCGCGCCAAGGTGCGGTGCAATCCACAGGGTCCGCGCGGCGCTCCCTCGAAATGACAGGATGGTGCGTGGCGGCATGGATTCGTTACCCTCCGCACTCACGCACTCACGCACTCACGCACTCACGCACTCACGCACTCACGCACTCACGCACTCACGCACTCACTCACGCACTCACTCACGCACTACTCCAACGGCAGCCGATAGCCCTCGACCAGCTCCGCGCCCTCGGGCTGAAAGTCGTGGTCGGGGGCGCGGACGAAGCCCATGCGGCGGTACATGCGGATCGCGGCGGCCATGCTGCGGGAGCTGTGTAGCCCCAATTCGCTGGCGCCCATCCGCCGCGCCCGTCGCGCGCACTCCTCCACCAGCGCCTGGCCCACGCCCGCACCGCGCGCCTCGGGCGCCACGGCCAGCAGGCGGAGCTCGGGCCAGCTGGCGACCGCGCCCCCTTCGCCCGGATACGCGTCGGCGTCGGGGGGAAAGAGCGCCACGCACCCCAGCAGCCGCCCGCCGCGCTCCGCGACGATGCGGTCGGCGCCCGGCGCGTCGAGCCCGGCCTGGACCGCGCCCGCCAGCCCCGCCCACGCGTCGGGCTCCATGACGGACGCGTACTGCTCGTAGGCCTGCATCGTCAGCGTGCGGATGGCGTCGCGTTCGTCCGGGCGGGCGTCGCGGATCAGCAACTCGGCCGTCTCCATCAACCGACCAGTTCCCGGCCGTGCGGCGCATCCCAGTCCATCAGCGGCCCCTTGGGAACGATGCGCGTGGGGTTCAGCTGGTCGTGCGTCATGTAGTAGTGGCGCTTGATGTGGTCGAAATCCACCGTTTCGCCAAAGCCGGGGCGCTGGTACAGGTCGCGCGCGTACGCCCAGAGATTCGGATAGTCGACCAGGCGGCGCAGGTTGCACTTGAAGTGGCCCACGTACACGGCGTCGAAGCGCGCTAGTGTCGTGAAAAGGCGGATGTCGGCCTCCGTCAGCTGGCCGCCGACCAGGTAGCGCTGCCCGGCCAGTCGCGCCTCCAGCCAGTCCAGCCGCGCGAAGAGCCCATCCACCGCCGACTCGTACGCCTCTTGAGAGGTGGCGAATCCGGCGCGGTACACGCCGTTGTTCACCTCGCGGTAGACGATCTGGCTCACCTCGTCGATCTCCGCGCGCAGGGCCTCGGGATACAGGTCCGGCGCGCCGGGGCGATGAAAGGCGGTGAACTGCGTCTCGAAGTCGATGGTGATGTCGGGATAGTTGTTGGTCACCAGCCGCCCCGTGACCCGGTCCCAGATGCACGGCACCGTGTAGCGTCCGGTGTACGAGGGATCGGTGCGCAGGTACGCCTCCGAGAGGAACTGGAAGGCGCCCACCGGGTCCGGCCCGTGCCCCGGCCCCTCGCGAAAGGCCCAGCCGCGCTCGTCGCGGATGGGGTCGACGACGGACATCGTGATCACGTCCTCCAGCCCCAGCAGCTTGCGGACGATGATGGCCCGGTGCGCCCAGGGGCAGGCGAGCGAGACGTACAGGTGGTAGCGCCCCGCCTCCGCGGGAAAGCCGGACGACCCATCCGCCGTAATGCGGTCGTGGATGGAGTACCGCTGCCGCACGAACGCGCCGTCCGCGCCCGTCTCCGCCGGAAACTGTGCCGTGCCGCTCATCATTCCTGCTTCGGGTGTGTGGATGCCGTGAATCCCGCCGCCGCCCCGCATCCTCCGTACCCCGCGCGAGGAGGTGCGGTGGGGCGAGGGGTCCAGCCGCTTCGGTGAGTCCGGCGCAGGCCCCCTCCGGGCCGGCACCACCGGCCCACCTCCCCCGAAACTGCCGGGGGAGGTTGACGTGGGGCAGGGATTTCGGTTCGGGAGCAGGTGAAGCCCCGTTCCGCGAGCGCAAGCGAGCGGAGACGGGGCTTATGGCAGTCCCAGCCGCGGGCTTCAGCCCGTGGTGCGGGGGGTCCGGCGCGCCGCCCTCACGTCACCCCCGCGATCGCCCACCCCACGCCGTACGACACCGCCGCCGCCAGCGCGCCCACGGCCAGCATCTCCAGCCCCGCCTTCCACCAGCGCAGCGCCGTGACCGCCGACCGCAGCGCGCCGACCACGAACAGCGTGACCAGCGTGGCGATGATCGCGACGATGAAGCGGGCACCCGGCGGCACCGTGACATACGGAATCAGCGGCACCACGCCCGCCAGGACGAACGCGCCCATGGTGGCGATGCCGTGCCGAAGCGGGTACGGCTCGCCGACGGCCTCGCCGCGCGACGAGCGCACCGCCTCGTCCGAGCGGATGGACAGGTAGTTGCTGGCGCCCATGCTGAAGCCGTCCGCCAGCAGGTTGGCCGCGCCCAGGATGAGCACCGTCCGCGCGTCCAGCGACGCGCCGGCCACGCCGCTGACCACCGCGAAGGTGGTGATGATGCCGTCGTTGGCGCCGTAGACCAGGTCGCGCAGGTAGTGGCGCAGCAGCTCCACGCCCGGCGGCGGCTCGTGGCCCACACGCGCGCGCTTCAGCGCGGCCGTGGGGCTCACGGCGTGTCCGGGCCGGCCGCCTGGCCCGGCGTGGCCTCGCGCCCGCTCACCTCCTGCGCCGCGATGCGAAAGAGCACGGTGCGGAAGGGCACCGGGTCGCCGGGCATGAAGGTGTCGGGCACCAGGGCGCGCAGCATGTCCACGCCCTTGTTGAACGCGGCCTCTTCCCACTCCGGCCCGCTCTCGTCGATGGCGTAGAAGCCGCCGTGCACCACCACGCTGCGCCACTGAAAGATCCCCTCCACCTCGTCCACTTCGAACGCCACCGGCCACCACTGGTCTCCCGTCACGTCCAGCTTGGTGCCGGGCGAGGTGCGGCCGTACAGCCAGTGCCCGTCGAACACGTAGTGCAGCGGCTGGATGTCGACGTGGTTCTTCCAGGCGTAGGCGATCCTCCCAACGTGGTTGCGGGCCAGGATCGCCTCGCACTCTTCCTTGCCCAGGCGGCGGATGCGGGGCTGCGACATCGTCTTCATGCTCCCTCCGGGGTCCGGCTTGCGCGCCATGCGCCCGCCGCGAGGGGAAGCATAGCGCGGGCCGCGGCGGGGCGGGTCGGGAGATCGAAATCATCCCTGACAGGAGTTTCCCTACATCACCCGGGCGGATGGGATACCACGCCGTTCGATGTCGATCGGATTGCCCCCACACCGCTCGCGGGTCTTCCCCTGCTCCCCGGCCGTGACGCGGATCGTATTCATGCGCGGGGGACGCCGACCGGCCACGTGAAGATTTTGCCGCCGATCTGCCGTATGGCGTGGACGAGGCACTTTCGGATGAGGCGCCGGTGATGGATGGGACCCGGCTCGCCGAGCCGGTGCGGATTCCTGACGATGGGGCACGCGCCCCTGGGGGAGACGATGAACACGATTGCATCCGAGCTGGACCGGCCGCACCCCGTGGACGTGCACCTGGCGCCCGCGCTGGAGAACCGCGACCGCATGACCACGGCGTTCCGGCTGTTCCTGGCCATTCCACACCTGCTGCTGGTGGGCGCGCCCGCGGCCGTCTTTCTGTCGTGGTCGTGGGGGTCGCGCGACTCCGGCTTTCAGTGGAGCAGCACCGGGGTGCTGGGCGCCGTCGCCGGCATCTGCGCGTTCCTCGCGTGGTTCTCCATCGTCTTTACCGGCCGCTACCCGGAAGGGCTGCGCAGCCTGGTGACGATGTACCTGCGCTGGCGGGTGCGCGCCGTGGCCTACACCGCGCTCCTGCGCGACGAGTACCCGCCCTTGGGCGACGCCGACTACCCCGCGGAGCTGGTGATGGACCTGCCGGACGAGTCGCGCGACCGCCTTTCCGTGGCCTTCCGGCTCATCCTGGCCGTCCCGCACATCATCGCGGTGTGGCTGCTGGGGCTGGCGTGGTGCCTGGCGACGATCATCGCGTGGGTCAGCATCCTGTTCACCGGCAGCTATCCGCCGGAGCTCTACGGATTCGCCGTGGGCGTGCTGCGCTGGAACATCCGCGTGGAAGCCTACCTGCTCCTGCTTCACGACGAGTACCCGCCGTTCAGGCTGGCGTAGGACTGCTCACCCAGGCACACGGGGGCGCGGAAGAGCTTCTCTTCCGCGCCCCCGTCATTCGCATCCGCAGCCGAAATCCGCGGACTGCCGGTTCCAGGCCGCGCAATCTGGTTTGTCATTTCGAAGGAGCGCCGCGTAGAGCTATCCTTTGCGACAACCCGGCGCGCGACTGAGAAATCTACTCTCCGTATGCTCGTGGCTGGTTCCGACAGCGGGGAACCGGCCCTGTCCAGCCCTCGCGCGTCCGCACGTGCGGTGCGGGCTGCCGCGTCTGCCCTCGCGTGGGCGGAAAGTAGATTCCTCGGCCCTGCGACCGATGGCGTGAGAGGCAGAAGGCAGTGTGGGCGGGCCTCGGAATGACATACCTGAAGGTACGGAATCCACGTCTCCGTCTGGAACGTCCCGGTGTCCTGCGCTCAGGCGGTGCGGCGGATGGCTTTGACCAGTTCGTCCTTGCTCATGCCGCTACGGCCGGGGATGTCGAGCTTCTGCGCGCGCTTCAGCAGGTCGGCCTTGCTGCTCCCGGCGAGGTCCGCGTCCTTCGCCACGCCGCGCGTCGACCTGGCTGGCTTCTTCGCGGACGACTTGCTCGCCGTCTTGCTCGATGATTTGCTCGACGACTTGCTCGCGGCGCGGGGCTTTCTGCTCGCCGGCTTCGGCCTGGCGGCGGGGCGCGGGGCGTCTTAATCCTCCGTCTGGCCCTGCAGGCGGCGCTTGAGGATCTCCATCAGGTCGATGACGTCGGACGAGCGCTCGTGCTCGGACTCCTCCAGGTGCACCACGTCCTCGCCCGCGCGCACCTTCTGCCGCACCACCTTCATCAGCCGGTCGGCGGAGTGGTCCTCCAGCTCCTTCGTATCCAGCCGCGTCTCCAGGCGCTTGCCGATCTCCCGGTCCATCCGCTTGACCGCCGCCGCGGAGGGCTCCGCCGGCTCCGGCAGGCCGACGTCTTCCGGCGACCGCAGCTCATCAGCAAAGCGCAGGGTCTCGGCGCGCAGGATGCCGTTTTCGGCCAGGATGGCGACCAGGTACTCCTTGGTGCGCATCACGAAGGTAGCGATGCCGGCGCGGCCGGTTTCCTCCATCACCCGCGCCAGCAGCCGGTACGCCTTGGTGGACTGCCCGTTGGGCGTGAGGTAGTAGGCCCGCTCGAAGTACATGGGGTCGATCTGCGACGCGTCGACGAACTGGCGCAGGTCGATGTCGCGGGTGCGCTCCGGGGCCAGCCGCTCCAGCTCGTCGTCGTCCGCGATCACGAAGCGGTCCTTTTCCACCTCGTACCCGCGCACGATCTCGTCCGCATCCAGCTCGCGGTCATCCTTCGTGGTGAAGTAGCGGCGGGCCAGCGGCGTCCCTTCCGCCGAGACCATCCGCATCGACACGCCCTGGGAGCGGTGGGCGGCGTAGAGCGCCACGGGAATGCTCACCAGGCCAAAGGTGATGGTCCCCGACCAGAACGAGCGGGTTACGGCCTCCTGCTCGACGGATTCGTCGTCCCGGTCAGGCACGCTTCCGCTCCTTTCCGCCGGCCGCGGCCAGGCTGGCCTCCAGCACCTGCGCCAGGTCCACCTCCGTCTTGCGGATCTGCGCGCGGGGGAACTTTACCACCTTGCCGGCGGCCTTGGCCTGCATCAGCTCCACCACGCGCTCGCGGTACTCGTCGTGGTAGGCGGCGATGTCGAAGGGGTTTTCCATGGCGGCCACCAGCTGCTTTGCCAGCGCCCGCTCGCGCTCGTCCAGCGCGCGGCCCGTGGGGGCGGGGAGCGCGGACGCCGGCACCACCTCGCCCGCGCGGCGCAGGGTGATCAGCATCAGGTAGTCGCCCTCGGCCCGCAGCGCGCCCACGTAGTCCTTGCCGCGCATTACCCAGTGCGCCACGCCCTCCACTTCGCGCTTGCGCAGCGCCGCGGCCAGGGCGAAGTAGCGCTCGTCCTCCCCGTCCGGCCCCAGCCAGTAGGGGCGGTCGTACCACGCATGGGTGATCTTTTCGTGCGGAACAAAGCGGCGGATCTCGATCTCCCGCGACTCGGGGGGGATGGCCTTCGCCAGCTCCTCCTCGTCCAGGATCACCAGGTCGCCCTCGTCGGTCTCATAGGCGCGGCGGATGCCGGCGGAATCGACCACCGTGCCGGTGTCGGGATCCACCATGTGCTGCTTGATGGGCTCGTGCCGCTTGGAATCGAGCAGGCGGAAGTGCACGGCGCGGTCCTGCACGGCGGAGTACAGCTTGACGGGCACCTCCGCCGCGCCGAAGCGGAGGCTCGCCTTCCAGATGGCCCGCGCGCTCATCAGCCCCCCTTCTCCCCGGCCGCGCCGGCGCACTCGTGGCAGAGGATTTCGCCCGTCTCGCGGTCGAGGGTAAAGCAGTGCTCGCAGCTGGCACAGTCGCACGCGGCGCAGCGCCGCTGCGACTGCAGGGCGTGCGGCTGCTCGCAGAGATCGCACCGCTCCGTGCCGCCGGCCAGCCACCAGGGAAGCGTCTTGGGGTTCGCCATGGCCGCCCCGGCGGGCAAATTTTCTGCCAATGGTGCTCCGCGCGGGGCGAGCAAACATCTTGCTCCCCGTCCGTATCCTGTATACTTTTGGCACCGACGTATCGCACCCGCCTATCCGGATCCCCCTTCCGGAGCCTCGCAGGCCGTTCGTCCGCATCATCCATCACACACGCGGTAAACTCCCAGCAAGCGCCTTCGCCCCCCGGCGAGCGGCCGCGCCGTGCGATCTTCCGCGTATCCATCACGACCCGATCTCCGGAGGTCTCCCCATGCTGCGACTGTCCTGTGCCGCCGCCGCGCTGTTCCTTCCCGCCGCGCTCCTCGCCCAGCCGTCGGCCCCGACGGACGCCACGAGCCAGGCGGATCCGTTCGAGTCCATCCAGTGGCAGAAGGGCCCCACCACCGCGCAGATCGGCAGCGAGTCGCGCCTGTCGGTGCCCGAGGAGTGCGAGTTCACCGACCGCGCCGGCGCGCGGCAGTTCATGATCGCCACCGAGAACCCGCCCAGCGGCAACGAGCTGGGCGTGCTGATCTGCGACATGTCCGAGGCGGACGGCGACGAGTGGTTCGTGGTCTTCAGCTTTGACGACAGCGGGTACGTGAAGGACGACGACGCCTCGGAGCTGGACGCCGACGCCATCCTGTCGTCCATCCGGGAGAGCAACGAGGTGGGCAACCAGGAGCGGGAGAAGCAGGGATGGGCCCGCCTGGACATCACCGGCTGGGCCAAGCCACCGCACTACGACCTGCAGACCAACAACCTCACCTGGGCGCTCAACGGCATGTCCGAGGGCTCCGGCGTGGTGAACCACTCCGTGCGCCTGCTGGGCCGCGGCGGGGTGATGCACGCGGACCTGGTCGTCAGCCCCGAGCGCTTCGAGGCCACGGTGCCGGAGTTCGACCGCATCATCGGCACGCACGCGTTCGTGGAGGGCCGCAAGTACGCCGAGTGGAAGCCGGGCGACAAGGTGGCCAAGTACGGCCTGACGGCGCTGGTGGCGGGCGGCGCGGTGGCGGTGGCGGCCAAGAGCGGCATCCTGGCCAAGCTGCTGAAGCCGATCATCGTGGGCCTGGTGGCGGTGGGCGCCTGGATCAAGTCGCTGTTCAGCCGCAAGCCCAAGCAGGGCGACGGCGCGCAGTAACGTGCCTCCCAGCTGGCACTTCGACTGGACCACCTTCTGGCTGCTGTGGGGGATCGCGCTGGCGGAAGGCTTCCGCCGCGCCCCCGACGGCAGCGTCCTGCTGCGCCACGTGCCGGGCTACCCCTGGCACGTGGCGGCCGGGCCGTACTGCACGAATGCGTGGCGGCTCACCTCCGCATTCTCTCCCCTCGCGCTCCACACGCTGCTGCAGCCGGCGGACGGCGCCCCGCGTCCGCTGCCGGCGCGCGGACGGCTGCGGCTGTGGATCACCCTCCTGCGCCTTCCCAGCCTGCTGGCGCTCGTCGCGCTGCTGGTCGGCGTGCCGCTGCTCTCGGCCACCATGGCCACGCGCGGGCTGATCCTGGCCGCCATCGCCGCGCTCGGCGCGTCGCTGCTCACGGCGATGCTGGCGATGATCGCGCTGATGCGGCTGGGGATCGGATGGAAGACGGCGATCCGCGATGCGCTGCGCGTCGTCTCGCCGTTCACCACGCCGCGCGCGCCGGAGATCGTGCTGGAGCGCGCCCTCGCCGGCGTCCCCGTGCTGGATGCCGCCCGCGCCCTGCTCCCCGCCGACGCCTTCGCCGCCTGGCTGCGCCCCCTGGCGTACGACCAGCTGATGCGTGACGCGGGTGGCGCCATCCTCTCCCCCGCCGAAGCCGGGCGCATCATCCACGAACCGCCGCCGGACGCGGTGCCGGGCGACGTCTTCTGTCCCCGCTGCGCCGGCATCTACAAGCCCGGCATCGAAACCTGCCGCGGGTGCGGCGAGGTGCCGCTGGAGCGTGTCGCGCCGCCTGCCCCCGCGCCGGCCCGCACAAAGCCCGCGCGCGCCCGCAGATCCAGGTAATTCCCGGATCCTGAAAAGACGTGTTCTCACACGGAGGGCACGGAGGACACAGAGGAGAAACTCCCCGTGCCCTCCGTGCCCTCCGTGTGATGGTGATACGAAATCCAGAAATCGAGCACCGATAAAGCGGACGGTGTCATTCTGAGAGAGGCGCGCGCTCTGGACCTCCCA
>DASTVC010000657.1:0-5146 GCA_035759295.1 Longimicrobium sp.
ATAGCCCTGCTCCAGATCTTCGAGCGACACGCTCCAGACGCCGATGGGGACGCCGCTCTGCCGCGCGACCTCATCCGCCACCCGCTCGGCGTCCGACGCCTGCGGCTCGCGGTCGGGCGGAAGGCGGCGGAAGACGAGCAGCACGTCCACGTCGCTGTCCGGCCGCGCCTGCCGACGCGCCTTGGACCCGAACAGCAGCGCACGCTCCAGCCGCGCGCCCACGCGGCGCCGCACATGGCGCACCACCTCCATGGCCGCCGCGCGCTCGCGCCCGTCCAGGCACGCATCCACCACCCCGCCATCGCGCGGATCGTCCGCGCCCGCCGCATCCACCATCCGCCGCACCCCTGTCGTTACGGTGTGGCGATCGACGGCGGCAATTCACGTTCCCGGCACCGGAGACCCGATAGTCGCCTTGCTCGCTCCGCCCATTGTCCGTTAGCCTCAGGGCGTGCGATGCACCTCCTCGCCCACGCCGCCGCCATGGACACCGACGCACTGCTCTGCTCCCACCCCCGCAGCGGGGGACGCTGGCTGCGCTACCTGCTGGCGCACTACCTGGCCGCGCACCACCGGCTGGGCCTGGAAATCACGCCGCAGACGGTGTTTGCGGTGGTGCCCGACCACGTGCAGGAGGGGCCCCGCGGCTGCAGCGCGTACCGGTTCGGCGGGCGGCGCGCGCTGCCGCTGGCCGCCGTGTGCCACCAGCCGTACTCGTGGGAGCTGCACCGCGGGGCTCCGCTGGCGTTTCTGGCGCGCAACGCGTACGACGTGGTGGTGTCGGCGTACGTCTACTACACGCAGGAAAAGCCGGAGTACGCGGGCTCCATGCGCGACTTCATCCGGCACCCCCGGCTGGGTGTGGCCACGTGGATCCGGTACATGAACAGCTGGGCGCCCACGCTGCTCACGCACCGCGATTCCATGCTGCTCTCGTACCGCGAGCTGGATGCAGACCCCGCGGCGGCGCTGGGGCGCGTCCTGGAGTTCCTGGACCACGCGGCCGATCCCGCGCTGGTGCAGGCCGCGGTCCAGAGCGCCGGCGAGATGCGCAGCGCGCGCGGCATCCGCACGGGCCAGGAGGGGAACTTCTGGGACCACCTGCAGCCGGACGAGATCTTCGACATCCAGGAGCAGCTGGACCGCGGCCTGTCCCCGCATGCCGTGCACCTGCTTCAGTCCATGGCCGTGGAGGTCGATCCCTTCCCGCGCGGCATCTCGTGACGCTGCACCACCTGAGCCTGATCCGCGACCACTCCCTCACCCCGCGGATCTCGCGGCGGGTGAATCCAGAAAACGGCCCGGAACAGGCGAAACCCTAACGTTTGCTTGCGGTCCGGATTCCGCGTTTTACCATGGCCGGTGGGGGTTCATCCTCATCCACCATCATCATGCGGAGGCGGCCATGTTCCAGGTCATTCAGCTCAGCCAGTACTCGTGCCCGGGGCTCACCAGCCAGTGGGTACGGGCCAGCGCCCCCAGCGGAACCATCGTCAGCGTCGGGTTCCAGAACAGTGGGAACGCCCAGAACTTCTGGGCATCGCAGATGTTTCCGCTGAACGCGCAGCAGGGCTACTGGCAGGTGAACAACACCAGCCTCACCTCCACGGAGTGGTGGCCCTACGTGGTGGTGTTCCAGGACAGCGGCGCGGCGGAGCTCTCCGCGAACGATGTGAGGTACGAGACGGGAACGGTGCCGCTCGGCGAGGGCGTGCGGGGGCCGGGATCGTCGAACTCGTAAGACCGGCTCGGCCCGGCGGGAGCATCCGGACGATTCGGCCGCTTGGGCAAGGGGCGCCGCGCCTCGCCCGATCGACGCGACGTTACGGCCACGAAGAAATCGGCAGCCGCGGAGGGTCTCCCCGGGCTGCCGATTTCTCTTCCGCCCGGAAAAAGGCCCGTCAGCGCGCGGACGGCTGCGGAGCGCGGCGCAGGCCGGTGAAGGCGTCGGCCAGCTTCACGGTGTAGGTGCCCTCCGCCTCGCCCGCGCGGCGCAGGACGGCGCGGATCTGCTGGCGGTCGATGGAACGGGCGTCGTATCCGGCGGCCAGCAGCGCCTGGATCACGCTCTCCGTGTGCACGCGGCTGCGCGCGTAGACGTCGGGGTAGACGCGCAGCTCGTCTCCCTCGACCTCCACCGGTTCGTAGCGCAGGGCCAGCGGCACGGGCGCGCGAAAGGTGGACCAGCGCGTGGTGCCGGAGCGGCGCAGGATGCCGTCGATCTCCGCGGGCGCCACCGTGGGCTCCGCGCGCTGGTGCAGCAGGCGCGCGAGCTCGATCACGTCGCGGTTGCGCATTCGCACGCACCCGTGCGACGCCGCCTGGCCGATGTTGGCCGTGTCGGGCGTGCCGTGAATGTAGTACAGCGGCGCGAAGAACAGCTTTACGCGGCCCATGGGATTGTTGGGCCCCGGCGGCGTGAACTGCGCGTCGCGCGACCACTCCCGCCCCGGCGGCGGCCGCCACGAAGGATTCCACTCCGCCCGCTCGATGGTGAACGCGCCGTCCGGCGTGTCGTGCCCCGCCACGCCCACGCTCACGCGGTAGGTGCGCAGCACGCTGTCGCCGTCCAGCACGCGCAGTCGGTTGGCGGGGATGTTGATGTCGAGCCGCAGCTGGGCCTGCGCGGCGGACGCGGCCGCCAGCGTAAGCGCCAGGGCGGCGGCAAGGGACTCCAGCTTCATTCGCGGGGACACTTCGGGAAAGGTGCGCCGGTGCATCCGGCGCGGCGGGACGTACCCGCGGCGCCCGTGCGGGGTCCGCCCCCTTGCACGACGGAAAGATAACGCGTGATGCCGCAACGTACAGCGGGGGGATGCCGCCGGCTCTCCGCGGACGGATCGCCGCGTAGCGGAGCGCGCGGGGACGCACGCGTTGTCCACCGGCGGCCGGTGCGCTAGCTTCTACGCTTGCTCCACGCCGTCCCGCCGAATTTTCGCCAATCCAGCCACCGCTTTTCATTTCCGTGAGCCCCCGCAACCGCCCGGCCAAGCCCCGCGCCCGCAAGCGCACGTCCCAGCCCGCTGCGCGCAGAACCACGTGGCGCGACCGCATTCGCCCGTGGCACGCGGCCGTGCTGCTGGCGCTGCTGCATGGCGTGGTGGCGCTGCTCTCGCTGGACCCTACGCCCCACACCGGCGGCGACAACGCCGCGTACCTGGCGCTGGCGCGGTCCATCATGGAGCGCGGCACCTACCAGGAGCTGTGGGAGCCGGCCATGCGCCCCCACGTGCAGTATCCTCCCGGCTGGCCGCTTGTGCTGGCGGGGGCGATGACGCTGGGGATCAAGCCGTGGGTGGGCTTCAAGGTGCTCTCCATCCTCTCCTCCGTGGCCGCCGTCGTCCTCTCCTACCTGTGGGCGCGCCGGGTGTCGACACCGGGAACGGCGCTGGCCATCGCGGCGGTGCTGGCCGTGGGGCCCGGGGTGATCGACCTGGCCCGCTGGGAGCTTTCGGACGTGCCGTTCTGGTGCTTTACCATGCTGGCCCTGTGGGCGTTCGCGCGCATGGCCGCCGCGCCGGAGCCCGGAACGGTGCCCGGCGCGGTCTCGGACGCGGATCCGGGAGCGGCGCCGCCGGCGCGGGGCACGTGGGCGGGTGGATGGGGCGCGCTGGCGCTGGCGTCGGTGGCTGTGCTGCTGGCGTACGTCACCCGCTCCGCCGGCGTGCCGATGGTGGTGGCCGCGGCGGGATGGCTGGCGTGGCGGCACCGCTGGCGCGCGCTGGGGCTGTTCGCCGCGGTGGTGGGCCCGTTCGCCGTGGCGTGGTGGATGCGCGGCCGCATGGCGGGGGGCGACGCGTACACCCGGAACCTGTGGTACGTGGACCCGTACACGCCCTCGCTGGGGACGGTGACGTTCGTGGGGATGCTGCAGCGCATCGCCCGCAACCTGTATGAGTACACGGGCGACCACCTGCCCTACCTGCTCATCGGCAGCCGGCTGACGGTGGCGGCCTGGATCGTGGGCGCGGCGGTGGTGCTGATGGCCGCGGTGGGATGGGGAATGCGCCTGCGCCGGGCTGGCCTGGCGGAGATCTGGCTTCCGCTCTACATGGGGCTGGTGCTCATCTGGCCCGCCGAGTGGTCGGGCGAGCGGTTTCTGCTCCCGGCACTGCCGGTGATGCTGCTGTGCGCGGCGGAGGTGGTGCGGGTGGGGGGCCGGCGCATCGGGCGGCCGGTGATGCTGGGGGCCGGGCTGGTGGCGGTGCTGGCGCTGGCCGGCGCGCGGCCGATGGTGCGCGAGGTCAGGCTCTCCACCTCGTGCCGCGAGGCGTACGGGCCGGAAAACCCGCACCCCTGCCTGCCGCAGGAGTGGCAGGACTTCCTGTCGCTGGCGGCCTCGCTGCGCGGCACCCTGCCGGAGGGCACGGCCGTGCTTTCCCGCAAGCCCACGCTGTTCTGGGCGCAGTCGGGCTACACCTCGCGCGCGTATCCCTTCACCAACAACCCCGACTCGCTGCTGTTGGCCGCGCGCGACGCACACGCCCAGTACGTGGTGCTGGACTACCTGGACAACGTGTCGATGATGTACCTGGCCCCCATCCTCATGCAGCGCCCCAAGGCGTTCTGCGTGATGCGCACCGGGGGCCCGGGGCGCGCCACGCTGCTCTCCATCGTCCCCGGTGCGGACACCATCCGCAACGTGCGGGCGGCGCCCACGGGCGACGAGAACGTGCGCGTGCCGTTCTCCTTCTGCCCGGGCGCGCTGCCGGGGCTGCCGGGCGCGGGAGTGCCGCGGCTCCCCGCCGGCGTGCAGCAGGTTCCTTCCGGCACCACGCTGCCGACCATCCCCGGCACGGTGCCGCCCGGCAGCCTGCCCGGCGGCCTGCCGCAGGGCCCCGCCGGCGCGCCGCAGGGCAGCCCGTCCACCGGCCTGCCGCAGGGCCCCCGCGCCGCGCCGCCCTTCGGCACTCCCTGACACCGCGGCGGGCGCCTGGCAGCGCCCGCCCGGCGCCCGGAATCGGTGAGGAGGACGATCGAATTCGCGTGAGGGATGCGCGCCCGCAGGGCCGAGAAGGTATAGACCGGCGACATGGCTTACAGAACGGACCGGCGACATGCTTGACACGGAATCGAGAGAATCTTCGCCCCAGATGCGGGAGAGGAACGATGCCGTGGACAAGGACGGATCCGCAGAAAGAGCGGT
>DASTVC010000658.1:0-9402 GCA_035759295.1 Longimicrobium sp.
GCCGGCCCGGAGGGGGCCTGCTCGGAACCAGCCGAAGCGCTTACCGCCCCAGGTGCTGGCGGAAGAAGGCGATGGTGCGCGGCCAGGCGGCCTGCGCGGCGGCCAGGTTGGCGCCGTCCTGCCCATCTTGCTGGCGAAGGAAGCCGTGGCCGGCGCCGGGATACGTCTCGTGCTGGTACGTCTTGCCCAGGGCGCGCATCGCCGAGTCGGCGGGGGGCACCGTGGCGTTCACGCGCGCGTCGTTCTCGCCGTACAGCCCCAGCACCGGCGCCCGCACGCTGCGCAGCTGCTCCGACGCCGGCGAGGTGCCGTAGTAGACCACGGAGGCGCCCAGCGTGGGCGAGTGGACGGCGTGCGCGAACGATACCGATCCGCCCCAGCAGAAGCCCACGATCCCGTACTTCGGCAGGGCGGCGGGGAGCGCCATGCCGTAGCGCGCTACGGCGTCGATGCGGCGCTGCACCTGCGCCTGGTCCAGCCTGCGCACCGCCGCCGTGGCGCTGTCGCGCACCGGCTCGCCGTTGGGCCCGTTCGGCACGTTGCGGCCCGTCAGGAAGTCGGGGGCGATGGCGATGAAGCCGTCCGCCGCCAGCTGGTCGGCCACGCCGCGGATCCAGTTGCTCACCCCAAAGATCTCATGCACCACGATGACCACCGGCGCGCGGCTGCTGCGCTCGGGGTAGACCACCCAGGCGCGCACGCTGTCGGCGCCGCCATCCACGCTGACCATCGCCCACTCGCCGTGGCGGGGACTGGCGGCCAGCCGCGCGTCCGCCTCCGTCGCGCCCGCCACGAGCGACGTCCGCGCGGTGGCGACGGTGTCCGCGCCCCCGGCGCCGCCCGCGCGCGAAGGGCCGCAGGCGACGGCGGCGGGAAGCGCCAGCAGGGCCAGCGATCGAACCAAGGTGCGCATCGGGGTGCTCCGGGGTCTCGGGTTCAACTCGGTTCCGGGTAGACGGGAAGGCGGATGACGAACGCCGTGCCGTCGTCGCCGCTGCGCGCGTCCATCCATCCCCCGTGCTCGCGGACGATGCGGCGGCAGATGAACAGGCCCAGCCCCGTCCCCTCGTCCCCCGCCTTGGTCGTAAAGAGCGGGTCGAAGATGTGGGGAAGCACCTCGGGCGGGATGGGCGGCCCGTCGTTCCAGATCTCCACGGCCACGCAGCGCACGGGCTCCGCCGCCTCGGCCGCGGTGACGCGCAGCGTGCCGCCGCGCTGCAGGGCCTGTTCCGCGTTGACGATCACGTTCAGAAACACCTGCTGCAGCTGGTGCCAGTCCCCCGCCACCAGCGGCAGCTCGGCGGGGAGATCCGTCCGCACCTCCACGCCGGACGTGGACAGCGTGCGCTCGCGCATTCCCAGCGTGGCGCGTACGACGTCCGCCGCATCCACCGGGCCGGTCTCCGTGGGATGCCGGCGGGCGAAGTTCAGCAGGTCGCCCACGATGCGCGAGCAGCGGTCCACCGCGCCGATGATGTCGCGCAGCTGCTCGGCGCTCTCCTCGTCCGCCGCGCGGCGAAGGAGAAGCTGCGCGTGGGCGCTGATGACGGCCAGCGGGTTGTTCAGGTCATGCGCCACGCCGCCGGCGAGGAGGCCCAGGGTGAAGAGCTTGTCGCGCTCGCGCAGGTGCGCCTCCATCCGCGCGCGCTCCTCCACCAGCCGCCGCGTGCGCAGGTGGGCGTCGATGCGCGCCCTGAGCTCCGCGCCGCGAAAGGGCTTCCCCACGTAGTCGCTGGCGCCGGCGTCGAAGGCGGCGTAGACGCTCTCCGGGTCCGTCTTGGCCGTCACCATCAGGATGGGGAGCGTAAGCGCGTCCCACCGCTGGCGGGCCAGGTGGCAGATCTCCAGCCCCGAGACGCCGGGGAGCATCCAGTCCAGCAGCAGCAGGTCCGGCGCGCCCTGTTCGTCCAGGATGCGCATGGCCGTCTCGCCGTCCGGGGCCAGGGTGACGCGGTAGCCGGCCTGCTCCAGCAGCAGGCGCAGCACGCGCGCCGCGGACGGATCGTCTTCCGCGATCAGGATGTGGGCGCCGTCGGCGCGGGGGCGGGTCTCGCTCACAGCAGCGGCTCCGGCGCGGCCAGGCGCGACCGCGCGGCGGCGGGATCGAGGGCGAGGATGGAGAGCACCCGGTCCGCGTCCAGCTCCCGGCGCTCCATGGTGAAGATGCGAAACGCGCGCGCCGTGTGGTACAGCTCGCCCGAGACGCGCGGCAGGTCGATCAGCCCCGCGCGGCCGGTCTCCGTAAGCCGCTGCACGGCGCCGGAGCGGCGGAGCATCAGCAGGTCCAGCCCCATCATCCGCGGCTTTTCGGGATAATCCACCAGCACGCACCCCTCCTCCAGCCCCAGCTCCGCCGCCAGCCGCGCCTCCAGCGCCTCCCGCAGCGCCGTATCTTGGCCGATCCACACGTCCGCCGGCAGCTCTCGCAGCGCCTCGCCCGGCACTTCCAGCGCGCGCTTGGGCAGGCGGCGCCGGCGCACGGCGGGGATCCACCGCTCCGCCACCCGCCGCGCCGCGGGATCGTCGCGCTCCTCCGCGCGCAGCTCCAGGATGGTCAGCAGCCGCTCGTCCGACTGCCCCACCAGCTCCTCCGCACTGACCACGCCGCCGCGCAGCGCGTCCTGCACCAGCCGCTTGTACAGCACCGTGGCGGCGCGCACGGCGTGGTGCCAGTACACGTTGCGGAACATTTGATACTTGGAGAAGAGGAGCGATTCCAGCGCGCTGAGCCCCTTTTCGTGAATCCCCACCTCCGCGCGCCCCGTCTCCGGATCGCGGAGGAGGGTGATGGCGTGCAGCAGGCGGTCGACGTCTACCTCGCCGTACGGCACGCCGCAGAAGCGAGCGTCGCGGCGCAGGTACTCGATCTTGTCCAGGTCCAGGCTCCCCGACACCAGCCCCTGCAGCGGCGACCCGCTCGCGCCGCGGATCATCTCGCCGATGCGCGCGGGGGCGTCGGGCGCCAGCTCTTCCAGCGCGACGCGGATGCCGTCGGAGAGAAGGAAGCGCTCTGCCAGCTGCTCGTGGTCGGAGGGGATCAGCTCCTCGCCCAGCTCCTCGAGCGCGTGCGAGAAGGGATAGTGTCCGACGTCGTGGAGGAGGGCCGCGTAGGGGACCAGCTGGCAGTCGACGGGGTCGATGCGGTCCAGCTCGCCGCGGTCGGCCAGCAGCCCCAGCGCCCAGCGGGCCAGGTGGTACACGCCCAGCGCGTGGTCGAAGCGGGTGTGCGTGGCGCCGGGATAGACGAGGTAGGCCAGCCCCAGCTGGCGGATGAGGCGCAGCCGCTGGAACTCCGCCGTGTCGATGATGCGGACCGCCGCGGGGTCCAGGCGGATGGTGTTCCAGAGCGGGTCGCGGACGACCTCGAACTCGTGCGGCTGGGGGGAGGTTTCATGGCGCATCAGGGGCGGGAGTGTACCCGCCGCCCGTGGCCGGTGTCAAGTTTGGGGAGGGGTGGATTTCGCGATTTGTGGAAGGTCTCGCGCGAGGGCCCTCACCCGGCTCGTTCCTCGCCTGCCCTCTCCCACAAACTGCGTGGGGGAGGGCGCGTGTGGGGGCTGGCATCTGGATGCTTCGACGGATTACGAGCTGCGTCCGCGAGTGGCCCCCTCTCCCGGCCTCTCCCCCGCAAACAGCGCGGGAGAGAGGTGACGCGAGCCGAACGTGCAGAGCGCTTCGGGCAGTAGCTCGCAGGTGACCGTCCGGAGCGGGATCGAATTCTCCCCTTTCTCCCGCGCAGCGGGGGAGAGGGGGCCCGTCGGGCGCCAGCGTGATGCCCTTCGACGAGCCGCGATCCATCCGCCACGCCTCACCCACCCGCCATCCGCTCCACCGACTTCGGCGTGCGGACGGTGCGGAAGGTGCCGGTGTAGCCGAAGATGCGGCCGAGCAGCGGGTGCGTGATCAGCAGGTCGATGCGCACCGTATCGCCCTCCATCGAATCCGCCACCTGTGAAAAGGTGACGGTGCCCAGGAGCGGCTTCCACAACCACGCGGGCATCCACAGTTTCCGGCCGCGGATGCGCAGCGCGATCGCCGCCGTATCCAGCGTAAAGCGATCCGGTGGATGGAATTGCGCCTTCCACACCATGTACAGCGCGTCGCGCGGCCCCACCAGGTCCACCACCTGGCCGATGCGCGGATCGTAGATGATGGTGGTGCGAAAGCGGACCGGGCGCGCGAAGCTGAAGGTGCGGTCCCACACGTGGTACAGCCCGTCGAGCCGGTTGCGGCCCGGACGCACGGTGAGCGTCGTCGGCACCTCCGTCCCCTCTTGGGGCACCAGGATGTCGATGCGGCCCAGCAGCCGGAACAGCGGCCCCAGCGCCCGCGGCCGGTGCCAGACGCGGTGCATCACTCCCTCCAGCCGCATCCCGTACGGCAGGTCTTCGTGGTGAAAGAACTGCTCGCGAAACGCGAACGGCACCTCCGTGTGCCCGACGAACACCGGGTCCAGCGGCGAGCTGAGCGAAGGAGTGGCAAGCGCGGTCGTCGGCATGGGCAGCGGCAGATTCTGGTGATTCGCACGGGTGCGATTGAATCGACAGTCTAGCTCCCGACTCGCCTTTAGAGATGGTGCAACCGACCCATCCGCCGCCCTCACCCCCCGACCCCCTCTCCCACAAACAGCGTGGGAGAGGGGGAGAATTCGATGGCGCTCCGGCGAGCGTGGTGCTGGGAGCATTCGCGCTCCACACCCAGCCGAAGCGTGATCGAATTCTCCCCTCTCCGTGAGGAACCACCGGGGAGGGGCCGGGGGAGGGGCACCCCGCGGATGCAATTCGATCCCTGGCGTACGTCCTCATCCCTCGGCACGCGAGTTGCTTTGCATGGCAAAGCACTTGACAGGCGCCGTTCGCCCTCGCATTGTACCATCATGGCGAAGATCCATCCCATCCAGCCGCTGCCTCCGCCGGAGGACCAGGAGCCGTCGCTCGATCTGCACGAGCGGGCGATGGACAACCTGCGCTTCATCCGCGACACCATGGAGCGCGCGGGGAGCTTTACGGCCCTCAGCGGCTGGGGGCTGGTGGTGATCGGGGTGGCCGGCGTGCTGGGATCGTGGGTGGCCACCCGGCAGACGTCGCCGGAAAACTGGCTGGCCACCTGGTCATCCGCCGCGGTGGTTTCCGTGCTGGTCGGCGTGCTGACGACGGCGATGAAGGCGCGGACGGCGCGCATGCCCATGCTGTCCGGGGCCGGCCGCAAGTTCATGCTCAGCCTGGCGCCGCCGCTGGTGGCCGGCGCGCTGCTGACCATCTTCCTTTTCCGCGCGGGGATGGTGGGCCTGCTGCCGGGGATGTGGATGCTGCTGTACGGCGCGGGCATCATTACCGCGGGCGCGTTCTCGGTGAGCGCGGTGCCGGTGATGGGGCTGTGCTTCATGGTGTTCGGCGCGGGGGCGCTGATGTCGCCGGCCGCGTGGGCGGACGGGTGGATGGCGGCGAGCTTCGGCGCGCTGCACGTGATCTTTGGAACCTACATCGCAAGGAGGCACGGTGGGTGAGGCGAACCGCGCCATCGATCGACCGTCCTCGGTCCTGCGCAGCGTGGCGGGTGCGGCCCAGGACGGCGCGCCCGAGCTGGACCGCCTGATCCACGAGCGCGTGCGCCTGGGAATCGTGAGCGCGCTGGCGGTGAACCGCTCGCTGTCGTTCAACGAGCTCAAGTCCATGCTCGGCCTGACCGACGGCAACCTGAGCGTGCACGCCCGCAAGCTGGAAGAGGCGGGCTACGTGGAGTGCACCAAGAGCTTCGAGGGCCGCACGCCGCGCACCGACTTCGTGCTTACGGACAGTGGCCGGGCGTCGCTGGAGGCATACCTGAACCACATGGAAGCGCTCATCCAGGCCGTGCGCGACCGCTGACCCATCCCTTTTTTTACCCGGTAACTTTACGATGCAAAGAACTCTGCATATCGGCACCTCGAACCGCGGCGGATTGCACGTCGCCCTGATCATGGACGGCAACGGGCGCTGGGCGTCGATGCGCGGCCTGCCGCGCGTGGCGGGCCACCGCGAGGGCGCGCAGGCGGTGCGGCGGGTGGTGGAATCCGCGCCGTCCGTGGGGATCGGCACGCTGACGCTGTACGCGTTCTCGTCCGACAACTGGGGCCGGCCGCCGCGCGAGGTGAGCGCGCTGATGCGCCTGTTTCGCGCGTACCTGGCGTCGGAGACGGCGCGCTGCGTGGAGAACGGCGTGCGCCTTCGCGTCATCGGCCGCCGCGACCGGCTGGGCGACGCGCTGCGCCGGCAGATCGAGGCGGCGGAGACGGCCACGGCGCACTGCACGCGGCTGACGCTGCGCATCGCCATCGACTACTCCGCCCGCGACGCCCTGCTGCGCGCGGCCGCCCTGGCCGGCGGCCGCGACGTTCCCCGCGACGAGTTCGCCGCGCTCCTGGGCCAGGCCATCGGCGAGGACGTGCCCGCGCCGGACGTGGACCTGCTCGTCCGCACCGGCGGCGAGCAGCGGCTGAGCGACTTTCTGCTCTGGGAATGCGCCTACGCGGAGCTTTACTTCACGCCGCGCATGTGGCCGGAGTTCGGCGCCGCGGCGCTGGGCGAGGCGGTGGAGTGGTTCGAAGGGCGGGAACGGCGGTTCGGGCTGGTGAAGAGTGCGTGAGTGCGTGAGTGCGGGAGTGCGTGAGTGCGTGAGGGCGAAAGTGATGGAGTGATGGTGTGAGGGTGTGAGGGTGTGAGGGTTGTGAGGGTGTGAGGGTGTGAGGGTGTGAGGGTGTGAGGGTGTGAGGGTGTGAGGGTGTGAGGGTGTGGATCGGGGCGGATGTGGTGCGTCGCCGGGCGGAATGATCCCGGGCGGGTGAACCCGCGGCTGGAGAAGCGGGAAGCCCCGCAAACTGCGCGGGGCTGCGCGTCGGAAATCGCAGGGTGACTTCCTGAGGGAGCGCCGCGCCGCACCTTCGGCTACACCAAATCCGGCGCGCGACCGAAGGACCACGCGTCGGCTACGACGGGGGAAGGAAACGCGCCAAAGCCGCGGCAACAGTCCGCGCAGGCGGACTTCGTGACGTTCCAGACGCGGTTTCAACCGCCCCGGCGCGAGGCCGGCGACGGGGTTGGATGGTGGATCATGAAGGATTGGATCTGGTGGATTGAAGGATGAGCGGGGGCAGACAACTTCTTCTGTGGAGGTGGGGGATGGATCCGGTGCTCGACTTTCAGGGATGGGCGGCGCTCGCGGCGTTCCGGCTGGATACCACGATCGAAAGGACGGCGGGTCGATGAGCACGATGGATGGCGTTCCGACCGCGCCGGCGCGCGGAATGGTGCGGGTGAGCGAGCGGACGCGCGTAGGGCTGGGCGTCACGGGCGCGGCGGTGGTGCTGGGCGTGGGCGGTGACGTGCTGCTGCGGAGCGTGCCGTGGGGGCTGAACCTGGTGCTGTGGACCGCGGCGCTGGTGATGACCATCAGCGCGCTGCAGCGTTGGGCCGAGGTGGATGACGCGGAGGTGGGGTGGATGCCGCTGGCCGTGGCGGCGGCAGTGCTGATCGCCTGGCGCGACTCGCCCACGCTCAAGGCGCTGGACCTGGCGGCGCTGGGGGTGATCCTGGGGCTGGCGATGCTCCGCGCCCGCGGCGGCGAGGTGCGGCTGGCGGGGCTGGCACACCACGCCATCGGCGTCGCGGCCTCGGCGGGCGACGCGGCGGTGGGCGCGGCCAGCCTGTTGTTTCGCGACGTGCGCTGGACGGAGCTGCGCACCGACGGCGCGGCGCGCCAGGGTGTCTCCATCGTCCGCGGCGCGGCGCTGGCGGTGCCGCTGCTGCTGGTGTTCGGCAGCCTGCTGGCGGCGGCGGACGCGCGGTTCTCCAGCCTGCTGGGCGGCTTTCGCTTTGACGTGCCGGCGCTGATGGGCCACGTGCTGTTCGCGCTGCTGGTGGCGTGGATCGCAGGCGGCATCCTGCGGACGATGACGCTGGGCGGCGAGCAGCCGGGTCCGCGCGTAAACCGGCCGGAATCGCTGGCGCTGGGGATCGTGGAGGTGGGGATGGTGATCGGGCTGCTGGACCTGCTCTTCCTGGCCTTTGTCATCGTCCAGCTCCCCTACTTCTTCGGCACCTCCGCCGTGGTGATGCAGCCGGGGACGACCACGTTCTCGGAGTACGCGCGGCGCGGGTTCTTCGAGCTCGTGACGGTGGCGGGGCTGGTGCTGCCGCTGCTGCTGATGGCCGACTGGCTGCTGCGGCGCGACAAGCCGGGGCACGAGCGCGTCTTCCGCATCCTGGCCGGGGCGCAGGTGGCGCTGCTGTTCGTGATCATGGGGAGCGCGCTGCACCGCATGCGGCTGTACCAGGGCGCCTACGGGCTCACCGAGCTGCGCCTGTACACGACCGCGTTCATGCTGTGGCTGGGGCTGGTGTTCGGCTGGTTCGGCTGGACGGTGCTGCGCGGCCGCCGCGAGCGCTTTGCCTGGGGCGCGCTGACGACGGCGCTGGAGGCGCTGGTGCTGCTGCACGTGGTGAACCCCGACGCCATGATCGTCCGCGTGAACGCCGGCCGCGCCGACGCGCCCATCCGCTTCGACGCGCCGTACGCCGCGTCGTTGAGCGCCGACGCGGTGCCGCCGCTGCTGGCCGCGCTCCCCGCGGTGCGCCCCGAACTCCGCTGCGCCGCCGCCGACCGCATGCTGCAGCGCTGGGACCGCTCCGACGCCGACTGGCACAGCTGGAGCCTGTCCACCGCCCGCGCCCGCTCCGCCGTCTCCAGACGCCGCGGCGAGCTGGTGGCGATGACGCCCTGCCCGATCGTCGCGGTGCGTGCCGAAACCGTGACCACGGTGCCGGCCGTATCCGCATCCTCGACCGCCCCCGCCGCCGCACCCGCAGCCACGGTGGCGCCAGCGAACACGCCGCTCACGGCATCCCCCGGGCTGACGGCGCCCGCTCCCGCGTCGACGTCCGCGACTACGGCACCAGGCGCAGTCGCGGGAACGGGGGAGCCGCGGAGGACGCCATGAGCACCCCGGGTCGGTACGCGCAGGCGGTGGTGCAGCCGGTCTCCGCGGTGCCCGCGACGTCCACGGCACTCGTGCCGGTCGTCAACGATGTTGGGCCGCGGCTGGTGGCCGCGGGCTCGGAGCAACCGGTGAACGCGCACCGGTTCTTCTTCGCGATGGGCTACGTCGGGTTCGCCGTGCTCTGGGCCGCAATGTGGCTCGAGGGGTTGATGGGGCCCCGCATGGCGGGCCTCTACATCCTCGGTGCGATGGGCATTGCGCTGGGCGGGTTCGGAATCCTGATCCACACGCTGTACAGGCCGAACGAGCGCAAGGTGAGGCACCTGCTGCTCGCCATCGGCAGCCTGGCGCTGACCCTTGCGGCCAGTGTGCCGGTAGAGCGCACAAGCCGGGAGATGTACGCCATGGCGGCGGTTTCCAGGCTGCAG
>DASTVC010000659.1:0-10960 GCA_035759295.1 Longimicrobium sp.
AGTCCGCCTTCGCGGGCTGGCGGGCCCAGGGCTGGGAGAGGGTCTGGTGCACGTGGATCGCGCGGTGAAGCCGCCGCCCGGCACGGGAAAGGCGCGGAGCCGCGGCAACCTCTCTCCGCGTCCCCGCGCCTCCAACCCTCCGCGCGAGACCCCTTCCCCGTCCGATCAGGCCGGCTTGAGCATCCCCGTCTGCAGGGCCAGGTGCACCAACTCGGCGCGGTGGGTAAGGCCGAGCTTCTGCATCATCCGCGCGCGGTAGGTGTCCACCGTCTTGGGCGAGAGAAAGAGCTTCTTGCCGATCTCGGCGCTGCTGTAGCCCTCGGCGGTGAGCGTGAGCACCTCGCGCTCGCGCTCGCTCAGCTTTTCCAGCGGCCCCGCCTCGTGCGGCTCGCGCGACTGCTTGTACTGCTTCAGCAGCACCCGCGTGGCGCTGGGATACAGGAACACCTCCCCTTCCGCCACCGCGCGGATGGCCGTCAGCAGGTCGGTGTCCGCGCTGGTCTTGCGGACGAAGCCGCTGGCGCCAGCCTCCAGCACGGGGAGCAGAAAGTCCTCCTCCGTCTGCGAGGTGAGCACCAGCACGCGGGTGCCCAGCTCCAGCGCGATGATCTGCTTCGTCGCCTCCAGCCCGTCCATCACCGGCATGGCCAGGTCCATCACCACCACGTCGGGGCGCAGCAGGCGGGTCTTGTCCACGGCCTCCTGGCCGGTGGAGGCGTGCCCCACCACCTGCACGTCGTCCTCCAGCCCCAGCAGCGCCTCGAGCCCGCTGCGCAGCACCGGATGGTCATCGGCCAGCAGGATGCGGATCTTGGCTGACATCGTCGTCGTCTCCCGGTTGCGTGAATCGTCTGGCCGGATGATAGCACGGGATGGGGCTCCCTGCGTCGGGAGATCGAAATCATTCCTGACGGGAATTTCCCCACACGCGCCGCAGCCCCCCTGCCATCGCCGCACCGGGAATCGTGAGATTTTCCCGTTGCGACGAATTCCGGTACGACACGTGCGACGGCCCCCGTCCGGTTCGCAATCGATCCGGATGCCGACACCGAGCGGCATCTTCACAGGCCGGTCCGGAGTGAAAGAATGAGCAACGTACGTCTCGCCGTCATCTACTACAGCACCTACGGAACCAACCACCGCATGGCGCAGGTGGCCGTGGAAGCCGCGCAGGCCGCCGGCGCCGAGGTGCGGCTGCTCAAGGTGCCCGAGACGGCGCCCGAGGGGGTGGTGAACGGCCAGGACGCCTGGCGCGCCCACGCCGAGCGGACCGCCGACATCCCGACCGTGACCTACGACGACATGGAGTGGGCCAACGCCTACCTGTTCAGCGCGCCTACGCGCTACGGCGTTTCCGCCAGCCAGCTGCGCGCGTTCATCGACACGCTGGGGCCGCTGTGGGCCGCGGGCAAGCTGGCCAACAAGGCGGTCAGCGCCATGACGAGCGCGCAGAATCCGCACGGCGGCCAGGAGACCACGCTCATCGGCCTGTACACCACGATGATGCACTGGGGCGCCATCATCGTGGCGCCGGGTTACACCGACCCCGTGCTCTACGCGGCCGGCGGCAACCCGTACGGCACCAGCGTCAGCGCCACCGGCGGCGAGCTGAGCGAGGAGTCGAAGGCCGCCATCCGCCACCAGGCGAAGCGCCTGGTCGAGTTCGCCGGCAAGATCGCGGGCTGAGCGGCCGGACCGGCCTCGCACGGAATCCGCCGGCCAGTTCGCCATCGGCGGGGCTCCGGACCCGGACCTGCACACGAAAGCCGCCTCCCGTCGGAGGCGGCTTTCGCGTCTAAAGGCGGCGCGCTCCAGCGCGTCCTACTCCGGTTTCTTGAAGTCCCGCTGCCGCTGGATCCGCACCGGGTCGTTGACCTGTTTGGCGATCACGTAGCGGACGTCGCCCCGCGGGTCCAGGATGACCGTGGCCCCGCCCAGGAACTCCATGTCGAAACCGGGAAAGTGCACGACGGCGCGCTGGCTCACCTCGCCCACCAGGTCGAAGACCACCTGCCCGTCAGGCCCTGCCCGCCGCGACGCGCGGATGGACTGCACCTGGGGGAGGTCGGCCGTGGCCGTAACCGGGTTCTCCAGCTCGACGGGGAACTCACCCGGCGCCACCAGCCCGAAGTCATCGGGATTTCGCACCGCCAGGCGCCCCAGCGCCACCGCCTGGCGGCACAGCTCCCCCCGCCCCGCCGGACGCCCCGGGTCTCCCGCGAAGCGCAGCCGCCTGAACGAGAGCTCCCTTACCCGGCGCAGGCGGCGCATTCCTTTTTCCCGGGTGCCCCGGAACTCCCACCGCAGCTCGTCTTCGCCCAGGCTCTGAACCTTCGGGGGAAAGATGCGGTGCCGCGCGAACGCGTCGATCCACGCCTCGCGGTACCCCCAGCGGTCATCCGGCACCAGGTCCAGGTCCGCCGTGATCACCGCGCGCAGGAACTCGCCCAGGCGCATGTCCACCGGCGGGCAGTAGTCGATGGCCCGGATGCACACGTTCAGGAACTGGCTGGCCAGCTGGCTGGCCTCTTCGGCCAGCACCTCCTGAAGGTCCGCGGAAATTTCGCCCGGGGGAAGCGCGCCGGTGCCGCCGGTGGCCAGCCGCAGGTACCGCTGCGTCTTGCGCCGGAAAACGGTGACGAAGGCGTCGAAGACGGCCGACAGGAACGTCTCGCCGATGCCATGCGAACCCTCGGTGGGGTCCAGGGGGCGCGGCACCAGCTCGCCGTGCTTCAGCGTCACGGCCGAGCGGTTTCCGTTGGTGCGTCCTTTGGCCTGTCCAAACTGCAGGGCCAGCGACGTGAGCAGCGCGGCGTGCGTAACGTTGCCGCGCGAGCGGCCCAGCGCCTCGCGCACCACCTCACGGTAGCTGAAGTGCAGCAGCAGGGCGATGACGTCGGCGAACCCTTCGTGAAAGCCCTGGATCTCGGCGCTGGTGCGCTCCAGAAAGTGCGCGCGCAGGCCGTCCAGCAGCGCGTGCGTCACCTCGTGCGTGATCACGTCGTGGGATACGCAGGCAAACACGTCCTTTCCCGGAATGATGCGCCCGATCACATCGTCCGCCGTAGTTTCAATCCCGAACAGGAGCTCCCCGGAACCGCGCTGATACGATGCCCCGGACAGGTCGGCCACGTGCGGCACCAGGGTCAGCTGCCCCCGCCTGTCGGATCCCGCGGGAGGTTCGAACGCCCACGCCACGTGGCGGCCCAGCGCGGCGCGAAAGGTGGCGTAGACCACCGAGCAGACGGCGTACACCATCTGCATGTGGAACCGGGGGTCCGTGGGCGACGGGCTGCGTCCGCTCGTCAGCAGGAGGGTGGGGTCCTCCAGGTCGATCACCTCCGTGAGGTCGCCCCGGGGCTTCACCTTGAAGAAGTCTCCCACGGGACCGGGCTCCAGCGGCTCGTAGGGTACGTCCACCGTGGCCACCGCCCCTTCCTGCGTGCTGACGGCGGGGTCCAGCGCGTAGATGCGCAGGGGGCGGTACAGAGGGTCTTCCGGCTGGCGCTCGTACAGGCGGAAACGGGCACCGGCCACTACCCGCTTGCTGATGGTGAAGTCCTTTCCCGCCACCGGCCCCGGCGCGTGCCGGCGGCCGTTGCCATTGCGGTGGGCATCCGCGCCGCCGTGGTGATTCCCACGGTACCCGCCGGCACCGGTTCCCTCGCCGTTGCGTGTTTCGGTTACGGTGGTTACCGCTCCGGGCGTGGAATGGGGGATGTAGTCTTCCATTGTCGTGGCTCCTGGTGATTCTGTTCCGCGTACCTGTCTTTGCCTCCACCCCGCCCCTGGCCCGCCGCTCGCCGATCCCTCCATCCGCCGGCTCACGGAGTCGCGAATCGTACGCTCCACCCTGCTCCGCGAAGGTAATCGCTGGCGGAACGGGATGCACCATTCATGGGACCAACGTGCGGGAGAGCTGGGGCGCACAAAGTTGGAAGGTCCGGCCCGGTGGATTTCACAGGATGGGATCCGCCGCGGACTGCCAGGAGCCCCATCCCGCTCATTGCACTCATCGGGTGTGGCTTCACCTGATCGGGGATTCCGGGCCGCTTCGTCCAGCCGGACTGTCATTTCGAAGGAGCGCCGCACGGCACCATCCGCATCTCAGAGCCTTGCGCGCGACTGAGAAATCTTCCCTCGGCCATGGGAGGCCGGCACCATCGCACCAGCCCCGCGGACGCTTTGTCGGGTGCGTCGTAGCCGCGAGGATCGCACGGGCTGCCGCGACCGTCCTCCAGGGGGCCGACGCTGGATTCCTCGGCCCTGCGCCCAGCGGTGCGTGGGATGGTGCGGCGCGGGCGGGCCTCGGAATGACAGACGCCCGGTTGCTCAGGAACGGCGCGCGATATCTCAGAAACGCGTGAGGGGATTCACCCGACAGAGGGTTCGGGACCGTCCCTTCCCTGGCCTGAGCGCGGCTCGGTTAGATTGGTTCTCGACGCGGACGTGGGGATGCCGCGCGACAGGAACCCGCGATCAGATCCGAGCAGCAGAGCGATGACCAGAGCATCGGCCGCCCGCGCCCTTACCGGCACCACCGTCCGGGACGTGATGCGCATCCAGATGGTCACCGTCGTCCCGGAGATGACGGTGCGCGAGCTGGCGCACACGCTGCTGGAAAGCGGCGTTCGCGCCGCGCCGGTCCTGGGCCCCACGGGCAAGATCCTGGGCGTGGCCTCGCAGGTGGACGTCACCCGCCTTACGCTGGGCGACGTCCCCGCGTACGGCAACGGGAAGCACGCTCCATCCGCCGTATCCGACGGCGCGCAGTCCCCGCTGGACAGCACGTTCGTGCGCGACGTGATGTCGCCCATCGGGCCCACCGTGTCGCCGGACGAGCCGGTCAAAAAGCTCGTCAGCCGCTTCGTCCGCGAGCGGTGGAAGCGGGCGCTGGTGGTGGAGAACGGGATGCTGCTGGGGATCGTGGCGCCCATCGACGTGCTGGGGGCGATCGACGAGGTGGGGTGATCGGGGGATGCGAAGCAGGGCGGCGGAACCGGTCTCCGCTGCCCTGCTTCGTGCGTCCGAAACCGTCTACTTCAGCGAGAAGATGGCGAAACGGGCGCCCTGCGGATCCGTGCAGTGGGCCGACTGCCCTCCACCGGGAACCGGCATCGGCCCCGCCAGCAGCGTTCCGCCGTGCTCGCGGATGCGGGCCAGCGCGCCATCCATCGAATCGACGTTGATGTAGTAGAGCCAGTGCGGCGGCTTGCTCTCCAGCGCCGCGCCGTCGAAGGTCCCGCCCAGGAACGCATCGTCCGGATCGGCGGGATGGCGAAAGACGCGGTAGGTGCCCGACGCGCCCATGTCCATCGTCGACACCTCCTTCCACCCAAACAGGTCGCGGTAGAAGGGCCACACGCCGTCGTGATCCGCCGTGTGCAGCTCGCGCCAGCCGATGCCGCCCATGCGCTGGTTGTCCGGCGGCGGCCCCGGCTGGTTGGAGCGGAACAGGGAGAACGACGCGCCCCGCGGATCGGCGACGATGGCGAAGCGGCCCACGTCCGGGATGTCGGTGGGCGGCGACTGGATGCGGCCGCCCAGCTCCTCCGCGCGGCGGGCGGCGGCATCGACGTCATCCACCGAGATGTGCGCCATCCAGTGCGGCGGCGCCGGCGGATACTCCATCAATCCGCCGATCGGCGTATCCCCCGCGAGCCACATGACGTAGCCGCCGTCGCCCCACGCCTGCGCGGTCCAGCCGGCGACCGCCGTGTAGAAGGCCTTCGCCGCCTCGGCGTCCGACGTCAGCAGATCGTACCAGACGAAGCGGCCGCTGGTGGTCCCTGCCGGCTCCTCGGAGGCGGGATCGATCGATGGGAAGAGCGCCTGCAGGTGGTCCAGCGCGCTGGACCAGCCGTCGCGGTGGCCGTCCCGGCTTTCGGGGGATGGAAAGCCGGCCTGCGTCAGGATCAAACGCGTGCCGTCGGCTTCCGGCTCGAGCTCGACCGTCAGCACGGTTTCGGGGCTGCTGCCGCCATCGGACTTCCAGGCGTGGGTGTACTCCAGCCGCTCCGGCGCCACGATCTGGCGGTAGGTGCCGAACGCTTCGTGGCGCGTGCCGTCGGGCTCGGCCATCACCACGCGCCATCCGCCGCCCACCCGCAGGTCCGTGGCGCCGTCCTCGATGCTCATCCCCTCGGGCGCGGACCAGCGGCGCAGCAGCTCCGGCCGCGTCCAGGCGGCGAACACGCGGTCGCGCGCCGCGGGAATCCTGCGTTCCAGCGTCAGCTCGTTCATCCATCCCTCCCGGTGGTTGATCCCTGTGCCGGCCTTAGCCCTTCCAGGTAGCCGCAGACCGCCTCGCACGCCTGCAGCATGAGCGTGGCGTCGCGCGAGCTCTTGCCGGTGCCCCAGATGCCCATCTGCGACGCCACCAGCAGCGCCGCCGTCCCCTCCGGCGCCGCGTCGGGCCGCACGGCGCCCGCCGCCATCCCCTTCCGCAGCGCCGCGGCGAAGGTGGTGCGCCAACGGTCGTAGAGCGCGTCGATGCGGCCGCGGAAGCCCTCGTCCAGGGGCGACATCTCCTGCGCCAGGTTGTTGAGCGGGCAGCCGTCGACGAAGTGGCCGCTCTCGACGTCCTGCCCCGCGAACGTGCGAAACGAGTCCTGCATCACGGAGAGGGGATCCGCCGCGCCCGCCAGCCCGCCCAGCCAGCGCCGCATCAACAGCGGCTCGATCACCTTGTCCACCACGGCGTAGCCCAGGTCCTGCTTCCCCGCGAAGTGGTGGAAGAGCGCGCCCTTGGTAACCCCCGCGCCCCTGACGATGCGGTTCAGGCTGGCGCCCTGAAAGCCGTGCCGGTAGAACTCGGCGAACGCGGCGTCCAGGATCTTCTGACGGGTGACATCCGGCTGCCGGATTCGGTTGCTGCTGGTCATGGAATGACGATACCGACCGGATGGTATGGAATCAAGGAGTCTTTCGCACACACAACGCGGCTTCGGCTACGGATGAGCGGGTAAACCCGCTGCTGGGAAAGCGATAAGCCCCGCCCCGGCCGCTGGCGCGTCCGTGCGGGGCTTCACCTGCTCGCTCCCTCAGGAAGTCAACGCCGGTGCGGGATTCACATCCAGACTCCGTCTGCGGCGTATCCGGCGATCAGCCGTTGCCGGTCAGGGCCGGGAGACAGGCGGTGACGTCGGCGTTGGACAGGTCGATGCTGTACAGGCGCACGGGCGGCACCACCAGTGCGGCGCAGGGAGCGTGGCGCAGGACCGTCTCGGCGACGCTGCCCAGGAACACTCGCCTGGCGCCGCGGCGGCCGTGCGTGCCCACCACGATCAGGTCCGCCTGCCACTCCCGCGCCTCGCGCACGATCTCGTACGCGGGGTCGCCGGTGCGCACGCGGCGCTCGCCGGGGGTGCGCGGCACCTCGCTTTCCAGGAACGCCTCGAGCTCCGCCGCCACGGCGGGGGAGGGGTGCACCGGGAGCGCCCCGTCGCCCAGGTCCGGCGGCTGCACGAAGAGGGTGCGGAACTCCGGCTCGGGGCCGCCCAGCGACCGCGCCAGCGTGACGCCGCGCGCGTGCGCGTGGGCGGAGTGGTGCGATAGGTCGGTGGTCAGCAGCACCCGCAGCGGACGGTCAGGGAGCGCGCCGCCGGCCACCAGCATGGGCGTGCGCGCCGTCCGCAGCAGGTGCGTGGCGGTGGTGCCCAGCACGGCGCCGGCCAACGCGCCGCGGCGGGTGGTGCCCAGCACCAGCAGGTCCGCCAGGCTGGCGCTGGAGACGTCGCGCAGCAGCCGCTCCGCATCGCCGGTGAGCGCGCGGCAGTGCACGCGGCCGGTGTGAGTGGCGCCCGGCGACACGCTCTCCACCAATCCACGCAGCGCGCTGGTGCGGCTCAAGGTCACGGGCGCGCCCGGGTTGGCGTCGGCGGACTCCGCGTGCAGCAGGTGCAGCTCGGCGCCGGTGCGGTTGGATATGCTGAGCGCCGCCTTGAGGGCGGGGTCTTCGGGCGTGAGCGTGGCGACTCCGGCCACCAGTCTGCGCATGGGTTGGTACATGGGGAGCCTCCGGAGAGGGGTGAGAAAGATCGACTGTCTCACGATACCTTTCGCCCGGATCGCCCTCCATCGGGAATGCACCCCTTCCCTCTTCCGCCCAACCCGCCACCGCTGTCAGGATTTTGCCGATCGGGAGGGAGAACCCGCGGTCCGCCATCTCCCGTGCTTTGGACTCACACGGAGGGCACGGAGAACACGGGGGAACCAACTCCTCCGCGTCCTCCGTGCCCTCCGTGTGAGCCAACGGGTCCTGCTGCCTCGTGGAATCAGAGGACGGGGACCATCCGCCGCGGCTGGGGGTCGGCGGTGATGTTCCAGGGCGCGGCGATCGGCGCCTCCGCCTCCGGACGCTGCAGGACCGCGGCCGGGGGGATGACGAGGGCGCTGCACGGCGCCTTGCGCAGCACCGTCTCCGCCACGCTGCCCAAGAAGAAGCGCGGCAGGCCGCGGCGGCCGTGCGTGCCCAGCACCACCAGGTCCGCGTCCCACTGCCGCGCCACGGCCAGGATCTCGTGCGCGGGGCTGCCGACCCGCACGGTGCCTCCCGTCAACGGGGCGCCGGGGAGGGAGGCCAGGAAGATGGCGAGATCCGCCTGCGCCAGGTCGAGCTGGGCGGCCACGATCGCCGGTGCATCCGTATCCACGTCCGGCACTTCCACGAACAGCGGCAGCAGCACCGGCTCCCGCGGCGCGGCGAGCGCGGCGGCCAGCTCCTGAGCCAGGGGCAGCGCGCGGGCGGAGTGCTCGGAGAGGTCGGTGGGCAGCAGGACGCGCCGGGCCGCGTGGCCGGCCAGCTCCCCGCGCAGCACCAGCACGGGCGCGGCGGAGGTGCGCAGCACGCGCTGCGCCGTGGTCCCCAGCACCGCGCCGGCCGCACCGGCGCGACGCGTGGGCGCCAGCACCAGCAGGTCGGCGCCCACCACGCGGGCGTATCCCGACAGCACCTCGGCCGCCTTGCCGCACAGGACCACGCACTCCACGCGGTCGTTCGCCGAGAGCGTGCGCGCCAGCCCCGCGAGCCGCGACTGCAGCAGCGCGGTGATCACGTCCGGCCGGCGGATCCCCCTGACAGGCGCCTCCCATCCCTCATCCTCCTCGTCCGATGGATGCACGTGGACCAGGTGCAGGTCCGCGCCGGTTCGCTCGGCCAGGTGGATGGATGCGGCGAGCGCGGGATCGTCCGGCTCCAGGGTGGCGATCCCCGCGACGATGGTGCGTAGCTGACCGGTCATGACAGTGGCCTCGGCAGTGGGTTCGTCCACGGAACCTACCTCGCGCTGGGCCGGGAGATGTCGGGTGATCCTCGCCGTCCGCGTAGGGGCTGGTCCGCCGCCGCGATGGAAGGGCAACTCGATCCGGCAGCGAAAGCGACAAACGCGAAGAGCGGGGTGGATGCGCTCCACCCCGCCGGTTCAGGTTGTCGGTCGATGCGGGGCGGCGGTGCCCCTCCCCCGGCCCTCCCCGTTCGTTCCTCACGGAGAGGGGAGAATGCGATCGCCCTCCGGAAGGTGTGGATCGGGTCCCCTGCCCCGCTACGCCATCGCGACGGCGGCGAGGGCGGATTCGCGTGGGGCACGCACCGGCGCAGGCACGCGCACGGGCGGCACGGCGAGCACGCTGCACGGCGCGTCGCGGATGCACGCCTCGGCCACGCTTCCCAGCAGCACGCGCGAGACGCCGTGGCGCGCGTGGGTGCCCACCACCAGCAGGTCCGCGTTTTCGTCGCGCGCCTCGTCCACGATCTCGGTGGACGCGCTGCCCACGCGCACCACCGGCTGCACCGGGTTGGCGCGGGCGCGGCGGCGCAGCAGAAAGCGTTCGAGCTCCGCCGTGGCGGCGCGCTCCAGCGAGCCCGCGGGGAGCGGCGGCGGCATGATGCCCAGCGTGAGCACCAGCAGCGAGCGGAGCTGCGTGGGTTCCGGCCCGTACAGCGCTTCCAGCACGTCCAGCCCGCGCTCCTGCACCGACGCGCTCAGGTCGGACAGGTCCGTGGTCAGCAGCACGCGCGCCGGGCGCCGGTGCAGCGACTCGCGCGCGACCAGCACGGGCATGTGCGCCGCGCGCAGCACGCGCTGGGCGGTGGTGCCCAGCATCCCCAGCCGCCCCCGCCGCGCGGCCCCCACGATCACCAGCTCCGCGCGGAACTGCTCGGCGCACTCGGGAAGCACGCGGCCGGGCGAGCCGGCGACGGCGTGGCACTCGGCGCGCTCACCCAGCGGGTTGCGCCGCACGACGGACTCCAGCAGCCCCTGCATCTGCGCGCGATACTGCTCCGTGCCCTCGGGAACCATCATCTCCACCCCGGGCGACATCGTGAACAGCTGCGGCAGCTCATAGGCGTGCACCAGGTGCAGCCGGGCGCCCGTACGGTGCGCCAGGTCCAGCGCCAGCAGGAGCGTGGGATCGTCGTCCAGCAGCTCGCCGACGCCCGCCACGATGCATCGGATCGGTTTCATGGTGACCTCCGGGGTTCGGGATGCCGGCCAGGCGGAACCGGCGGTCTCCGCGCAGCCTCCAGCAATCTGACCCCTGGGAGATGATCCCGGGGTCAGGCGCATCCCCCTTCCCGCGTAGGAAGAACGCCGTCCCGAATGTCCGTGCACGAAAAATCCCCAGGCCGCCGCGGGTGCGACGACCTGGGGATTCTCTCGATGGGCCGGGTGGGACTCGTCCGTTCAGCTCATCCCTGAATCAAGACGTAATGCTCACCGGTACTCTCAAAGTATTCCCTTCTCCCGCGCCCACCGCATCCAGGGCGTGTACTGGCAGGTGCGCCAGCCATTTTCGATCTTTTCCCGTTGTTCACACGAGAATGACCAAGCGGAACTTCCGGCGGCAACCGCGCCTCCTCGCGGAGGGTATCCGCGTCGATCCACCGGCGTTATCTCATTCATCAGCGCCGGACCGAGGTACCGCTCCGCGAATCGACTCAACTTCCACGCCTCTGGCC
>DASTVC010000660.1:0-2007 GCA_035759295.1 Longimicrobium sp.
ACCGCGCCGCTCTCCTTTGCCCAGGAGCGGCTGTGGTTCATCGACCGCCTGGAGCCGGGGACCACGGCGTACAACATGAGCCCCGTGCTGCGCCTGCGCGGCGCGGTGAACCTGGATGCGATGCAGCGCGCCCTGGCGGAGGTCGTCCGCCGGCACGAGCCTCTGCGCACCACCTTTCCCGAGGTGGACGGCGCGCCGGTGCAGCGCATCCACCCCGCGGGCCCGTTCGATCTGCCGGTGGAGGACCTTGCGTCGGAGGATGATCTGCCGCGTCGCGTGGGCGAGTGGGCCGGGGAACCGTTCGACCTGCGCGGCGGGCCCGTCTTCCGCGCGCGGCTGCTGCGGCTGCCGGGCGACGACCACGTGCTGCTGCTGGCCATGCACCACATCGTCAGCGACGGGTGGAGCAACGGCATTCTGCTGCGCGAGCTGTTCACGCTGTACGACGCGTTCTCGGCCGGGCGTCCGTCGCCGCTGGCGCCGCTGCCGGCGCGCTACGCGGACTACGCCGACTGGCAGCGCGAATGGCTGTCGGGCGACGAGCTGCGGCGCCAGGTGGCGTTCTGGCGCGAGCACCTGGCCGGCGCGCCCGCCCTGCTGCAGCTGCCCCTGGACGGTCCCCGCCCCGCCGTGCAGAGCTACCGCGGCGGCGTCACCCGCTTCATGGTCGCCGCGGAGATCGCCGAGGGGCTGCGCGCGCTTTCGCGCGGCGAGGGCGCCACGCTGTTCATGGCGCTGCTGGCCGCCTTCTCCGTCCTCCTCTCCCGCTGGTCGGGCCAGGACGACGTGGTGATCGGCACGCCCATCGCCGGGCGCACCAGCCTGGAGGTGGAGGACCTGATCGGCCTGTTCGTCAACACCCTGGCCCTGCGGACGGAGCTGCGCGGGGATCCGTCGTTCCGCGCGCTGCTCGCGCGGCTGCGGGCGAGCACGCTGGACGCGTACGCGCACCAGGACCTGCCCTTCGAAAAGCTGGTGGAAGAGCTGCAGCCCGAGCGCAGCCTGAGCCACGCCCCCGTGTTCCAGGCCCTGTTCACCCTGCAGAACACCCCCGACGGGCCCGCCGCCTCGGACGCGGGCCTGGCCGCGGCGCCCGTGGTTCGCGAGGGCGCGCAGGCCAAGGTAGACCTGCAGCTGAACGTGGTGGAGGGTGGCGACGGCGCGCTGTACGCCAGCCTGGTCTACGCCGCCGACCTGTTCGCGCCCGAGACCATGGACCGCATGGCCGGGCAGCTGTGGACGCTGCTCGTCGCCATCGCCGCCACGCCCGACGCACCCGTCTCCACCCTTCCGCTGCTGGAGGACGAGGAGCGCGCGCAGCTGCTGCGGGACCTTGCCGGCCCCGCCGCGGACTACCCGGACGTGCCGCTGCACGCGCTGTTCGAGGCGCAGGCGGAGCGTACGCCGCACGCCGTCGCCCTGACCTTCGGCGACGCGCGGATGACGTACGCGGAGCTGGACGCGCGCGCCAACCAGCTCGCCCACCTGCTGCGCGCTCGCGGAATCGGCGCGGAGCGTACGGTGGCGGTGCTGATGGAGCGGTCGATGGAGATGGTGGTCGCGCTCTACGGCATCCTCAAGGCCGGCGCCGCGTACGTCCCCGTGGATCCGGAGTATCCGGCGGATCGCGTGTCGTACATGCTGCGGGATTCCGCCGCCGCCCTGGTGCTGACGCAGGGGCGGTGGATGGACACGGTCCCGGCGGATGCGGACGCCCTCGCGCTGGACGCGCCCGGCGTGCTGGACGGCCAGCCGGACCATCGCGTCGAATCCATCGAATCGACGGACCGGCTGGCGTACGTCATCTACACCTCCGGATCCACCGGCCGGCCCAAGGGCGCCATGAACGCGCACCGCGGCGTCGTGAACCGCATCCTGTGGATGCAGGACGCCTTCGGCCTGGGGGCGGAGGATGCGGTGCTGCAGAAGACGCCGTTCAGCTTCGACGTCTCCGTCTGGGAGCTCTTCTGGCCGCTGGCCGTGGGCGCGCGGCTGGTGATCGCCGCC
>DASTVC010000661.1:0-6095 GCA_035759295.1 Longimicrobium sp.
GACCGTTGTAGAGCATCCCCGCCACCGCCACGGGGAGCGGGAACACCGCCAGCGCCACCGCGTAGCCCACCGCCATGTACGTGGCGCCCGCAAAGCCGCGCCGCTCGTGGCGGCGCAGCAGGGTGCGGGTGGCGCGCAGAAAGTAGTAGCGCGGCACCCGGTAGCGCAGCCGCGCGTGGTCCACCGCCACCGCCACCACCGCCAGCCCGCCCAGCACCACGATCCCCACGGGGCGCGGCACCGCCCAGGCGAACACCGGGAGCGCCACCGAGCCCACGTGGAACACCTTGCGCCCCAGCTCGCGCCGCATGGCGGGGCGGGGTACCGCCGGCGCGGGCACCGGCGGTACGGCGGCCATCGACTCGCTCACCGCGGTGCCGCGGCCAGAGTCGCCGGGGCGGACGATGTGAAGGCTTCCCGGAAGAGCACCGCCGCCTCCGTCCCTGGGTACTTGTCGTCGTTGGAATACGGCGTCCGCGGCGCAACGACGGCCACGGGCTTCGGCAGGCCCCGCACCTCCCGCGCCAGCGCCGCCGCCTGCGCCGTCTCGCCGGCATGGAGCGGGCGCTCCACGAAGGCCACCGCGCTCTGCCGCAGCCTCGTCTCTTCCTCGTCGCGCCAGGCGCGCTGCTCCGGGTTGGCCGGGTCCAGCAGCAGCACCACGGTGGCCACCTGCCCGGCCAGCATGTACCCCGCCAGCTCGCTGTCGTTGGGGTGCGGCACCAGCCACACGCCCGGCGCCAGCTCGCGCACGGCGCCCCGCTCCATGTCACGCTTTTCCGGCGGCAGCTTCAGCCGGTCGGCGAAGGTGCTGGCGTGCTGCAGGTTGGCCGCGGTGGCCACCTGCACGCCCTCGGCCGCGCCCTCGGCCTCCACCATCCGCCGCACCACGTTGGTGCGGTCGCGCCCCAGCCCGCAATGGACGTAGTACTTGCCGCGACCGCTGTGCACCAGCTGGCGGATGCGGTCCAGCGCCGCCGTGTTGTCGCTCACCCAGGGAAGCATGGGGGTGTGGATGAACTGGATCCCCAGCTTGCCGGCGGTCTTTCGCTCCTGCTCGATGCTCGCCGGCTCGAAGGGGACCACCGCCGGGTGCTGCAGCGAGACCACGGCGGTGAAGCCCTGTTTCTTGAGCTCGGCCAGCCGGTTGGCGTCGGGGTAGGCGCCGAAGACGAACTGTGCGCCGGTGCTGGCCGTGACCTGCGCGCCGCTGTCGCCGCCGGCCACCGCCGCCAGCATGCGCCCGGGGTTCATCCACGCCCACAGCGCCAGCACCGCCAGCGCCGTGGCCGCGCCGGGAATGCCCATGCGCACCGAGCGGCGGCGGGCGCGCAGCGTGGCGCGCGCCAGGTACAGCGCCAGAAAGAACGATCCCGCCACGAAGGCCAGGATAAAGCCGCGCAGAACCAGGTCCTCGCTGCGCTGCTCCCACCCCAGCCGCTGAATTCCGCTGGTGAGCCACCGCACCGGCCCCACCAGCACCGCCGTCCCCGCCGCGAACCCCGCCATCAGCCACAGGTACGCCAGCACTCCCAGGCTGCGCACACGTCCCGGCGCCTGCATCCGCATCGTCTCCATGGCTCGTCCCTCCAGGTCCCGCGTCTCCCGCCCGGCCTCTACCGGCCGCCGTCCTGCCTGACCTTCGTCCCCGCCTCCCCCTCGTGTGCGCCGGCTTCGGGGGCGTGCGCCCGATGCGCGCCGGGGAGCGCCAGCGAAAGCGCCACGCCGGCCATGGCCGCCTTGCCCGCGCGGCCCAGCACGCGGCCCACCTCCACCCGCGGCGCGTCGGGCGCTTCCTTCACCTCCACCCGCCGCCGGCGCTGCACCCCCACCGCGAAGCGCACGCCGACGGGCGTCTCGATGGCGCGGGCGAACACCACCCGCCCCGTGCCGCGCACCCCCGTTCCCGGCACCTCGAAGCGCACCAGGGTGTGGGGCGTCACCGGCTCGTCCATGATGAGCCGCGCCCCCCCCGCGCTGATCTCCTCCAGGAACGCCACCCGCTGCTTGCCGCGCTTCTTTCCCCGGCCGCCCACCTGCACCGTGGCGGGCATGCGCACCGGGCGCCGCTGCTCGCGCCGGGCGTTGCGCATCCAGTCCACCGTCCGCTCCAGCACGGTGGACGAGCGGATGCTGTACTGCGACTGCTCCAGCGGCACCGAGTGGCTGGTGCAGTGCAGCTCGATCTGGTCGCGCACGTTCATGGGCATCTCGCCGAACGCGATCCCCGTGCGGTACGCCGGCACCGCCGCCGCCGCCCCTCCCGTCCCCGTCTTGCGCCGCTTCTTCTCCTGCACCGGCGCGCTGTACAGCACCGTTCCCGTCACCGTGACCGTGGCCGTGCTCAGCGGCAGGGTCAGGCGCAGCTCCGTCCCCTCCTCCAGCGGCTGCGCCGTGCGGATGGCCATGCCGCCGGGGTTCAGGTCCTCCGCCAGCGCCATGCGCGACCGCGTGCGCCCGCCCGCGCCGGCGATGGCCAGCGTAACGGGAAAGCGGTCGCGGAAGCGGTGGTCGGCGCGTACCGTGGTGGTGCGCACGCTCATCCGCACCACCGACGCCGCCACGGCGAAGTTGATGGCGACCCAGAACGCGTTGCTCACAAACGCCGCCGACCTCCATCCCGGCACGCGGTAGTCGATCCACCCGAACCGGTAGGCGACCGTCGCCCAGGCCACGGCCAGCGCCGAGAGCGCCATCACCGCCACCTGCGGCGCGTACGTCTGGAAGGGCACGTGCCCCGCGCCCTTGGGGGTCACGTTGAACTTCTGGGGCCTGCGGCTGAAGATGGACATCACGGCGCGCGTGTACGTCCAGAACTTCACCATGTGGAAGCGCTCGGACATCCAGGTGTTGCTGCGCCCCCGCGCCCATGCCTCCGAGAGAAGGAAGCTCAGGAAGAGGAAGGGGATGAAGCGCGCCAGGAACGCCGAGTTCAGGGCGTTGATGGGCAGGATGCCGCTGAAGAAGAAGACCAGCGGCGCCGCGTAGTAGATCAGCTTCTGCACCCCGCCCAGGTACGCCGTGAGCGAGCCGAAGTAGCTGATGCGCTGCGACAGGCTGAGCCCCGGGTAGGTAAAGGGGTTGAAGCGGCGGAACACCTGCATTGCCCCCTGGCCCCAGCGCAGGTGCTGGGTGTGGAAGGCCACCGCGTTGTGCGCCGCCAGCCCGTACACCAGGCTTTCGCCGTAGAACGCCGAGTTCCAGCCGTTGGCGTGCAGCAGCAGCGAGGTCTCGATGTCTTCCGTGATGGTCTGGACCGAGAACCCGCCGATGCTGTCCAGCGCCGCCCGCCGGATCACCGCGCTGCATCCGCAGAAGAAGGCGCAGTTCCGGGTGTCCTTCCCCGCCTGGATCACCCCGAAGAACAGGCGCTGCTCCTCCCAGATGCGCCGCGACTGCTCGTCGACGTTGTAGGTAAAGGCGTCGGTGTTGTAGAAGTCCTGCGGCGTCTGCACAAAGGCGAGCTTCGCGTCTTCTTCGAAGAAGCCCAGCACCCGGTCCAGGATGTGGGGAAGCGGAACGTGGTCCGCGTCCAGCTGCAGGATGTAGTCGCCGTCGGTGAGCTTGAGCGCGTTGTTCAGGTTGCCGGCCTTGGCGTGCTCGTGCGTGGCGCGGCGGATGTAGCCCAGCCCCAGCTCGCGCGCCATCGACTGCACCTCGTCGCGGCTGCCGTCGTCCAGCACGTACGTCTTGTGGGGATAGCGGATGGCCCGCGCGCCGATGGCCGTGCGGCGAATGACCTCCAGCGGCTCGTCGTAGCAGGTGATGAACACGTCCACCGTCATCCCCGGCGGGGCGGGGACGGGCTGGCGGTGCCGGATGCGCCACACGGAGTGCATCATCACGAACGCCGACACCAGCCCCCACGTCTCCGCGAGCGCCAGGGGAATGCTGAACCACAGGGCGTCGGGGTTCAGCGTCCACCCCCAGCGCCAGATGATGTAGTACGTCCAGTAGACAAGCGTGACGATGGCGATCCCGCGGATCACCCGCTCCTTCCATTCAGGCAGCCGCGGCACCGAGTTGGGGGGCCGCCGCCGCAGCGGTTCGGCCTGCGGCGCCGGGGCGCCGCGTGTGTTGGTCACGCTCATTCAATCCGCACATTTGGCGGCGGCCTCCCGTTTTCCCGAAACGCGGGAAACGCGGTTCCGCTGCGTTGCATCCGCCCGCCCGACCATGCGCAGGCTGCTACCGGACAGAGCCTCAGCCCCGGAAGCGGCGCGCGGTTATGCGAGAAATGTGCCCTCTCCCCATCCGCGGCTCCAGAACACGGAAATGCAGCAATGGCAACGGGTTTACGTTGAATCATCCGTTCCAGTGCAAGGCGTGTTGACCCTTCTGCTACAGCGGTTGCCGCAAGGCCGTGTATCCCGATTCACATCTTCCAGAAAACGCGTTATCTGATACGGACACAGGGTTTGAATCGGGTGCACCGCATCCCTTGAATACTGAAAAATCGGTGGCACTCCGGAGCCGGCTCCGGATGGGGAGCCTGGGGACGGGATCAAAAAGAATCGGGCGCCGCACCGGGAAAGGTGCGGCGCCCGAGCTTCGGGTCGATGCCGGCGGGTGGATCAGCGGGCGGCGAGCTGCGTCAGGACGGTGCTGGCAGTCAGGTCGAAGGCGGTGCGGATGCGGGGCTCGGCCATCGCGGCGCGGAACGCCGCCTCTGCCGCGGGCGACGACTGGACGCGCCAGTCCGCTTCCTTGTTCATGTTGAACCACACGGCGCCCACCACGTTCGGATGGCTCAGCATCACCCGGTACGCGTCGGTGATCCACTGCGCCTTGGCGTCGCCCGCGCCCTCTTCGGTGGCGAACTCGCCCACGATGATGGGCTTGGTGGGGTAGCGGGTGGCCAGGTCGCTCAGGATGTAGTCGGCGCCGGCGCCGTTGAACATCTCGCCGAACCCCTTCCAGCTTCCGCCCCACACCCGCGGCCCGTTGAAGCCGTGCGCGCCCACGTAGTCCACGTAGGCGTCGCCCGGATAGTAGTTGCCGTACCAGTTCCAGTGCGTGGTCCCCGCGCCGTACTGCACCGGGTTCCCCACGTTGGGGTTGAAGACGAACCGCACGTTCCCGGCGCCCTCGCGGCGAAAGATGTCGACCATGCGGCGCCACGCCTTTACGTAGCGCGCCGGCGCGGTGGCGTCGCCGCCGTTCTCCACGCCCTGCCACGCGTACGCCCAGTCGCCGTTCATCTCCCACGCCGGCTCCAGCAGCACCGGGTCGCCGAACGCGGCCAGGTCGCGCGCCATCCTGGTCAGCCGCGCGTCCGCCGCGCCTGCGTTGATGGCGTCCAGCAGCCCCGTCGTGGGCGCGCCCGTCCAGCGCAGGTCGATGGCCAGGTAGTTGGTGGACGATGCCGTGCGCACCGCGCGCGCCACCTGCCCGCACCATCCCGCCGCTGAAAAGTCGCAGTTCAGGCTGTGGAAGGTCTTTACCAGCGACGGCTGCTTGCCCGAGCGCGCCGCGAAGTCGGCCACCGCCGGGCCAATGCCCTCCGGCGTACTGGCGGCGTCGCCCAGGTACGCGCCCGAGAAGAAGGCACGCGTGGTGGGCGCCGGGGTGGGCTCCGGCGCCGGCTTGGGCGCGCGCTTGTCCACGGCGCCTGCGGCCGGGTCGCTCTGCGTGGGCATGTCGGCGCAGCCTGCAAGAAGCACGGCCACGGCAAGGAGCGCCGCGCGGGGGCGGAGGAGCACTGCGGAGAGCTGCATGGGTAAAGCACCGGGTACGGCGGCTCGACTGGCGTGGCCCGGCGCGGTGCGCCCGGCGGTAGCCTCGTAGCTTTGCGTCGCCGCCTTTCGGCGGGTTTGCCACTTCTCGTGGGTGCCCGAAGCCGCGGCGGGAACCACGGCGGCGGGTACGGGGAGCCCGGCGGAATGGCAGGTTGCATTCCGGTTCTCCAGATTCCTGTAAACCTATGTAATTGCTGGATTTATCACGATCTCTCAAAGGGTTGGATGGGGCGTGGATGCCGCGATCCGCGGCACCCGTTGGCATTCTGCACGGCGGTGTTCGAGGCGGCGCAACCCGATGATTTTTCTGCACTTGCGGATTCTTGCACCGCAGGATGTCTGGCGTGGGGCCCCACC
>DASTVC010000662.1:0-15875 GCA_035759295.1 Longimicrobium sp.
CGAGCGCGCTGGTGGCCTCGTCCATCAGCAGGATGCGGGGGCGGTTGACGATGGCCCGCGCGATCATCAGCCGCTGACGCTGCCCGCCGGACAGGGTGCCGCCGCCGTCGCTCACCATGGTGTGCATCCCCATGGGCATGCGGCGGATGTCCTCGTCCAGCCCCGACATCCGCGCCGCCTCCCACGCGTCGTCCAGCGTGGCCGCCGAAGAGCCCACGATGTTGGTGAACAGGTCGCCCGTCATCACCCGCCCGCTCTGCAGCACCACTCCCATCTGCCGCCGCACCGCCTCCACATCCACCCCGCCCAGGTCCTGCTCATCGAACGAGATGGAGCCCACCTCCGGCGTCTCGAAACCCAGGAGAAGGCGGAACAGGGTGGATTTTCCCGATCCCGAGGGCCCCACGAACGCCACGAACTCGCCGGGGCGGATGCGGACGGACACGTCGCGCAGCACCGGCGGCCCGTCGCCGTAGCGAAAGGAGACGTGCTGCAGCTCGATGGCGCCGGACAGCTCCCCCGGATCGTCCTTCCCCGGCCGCACCTCGGGCGAGGTGTGCAGGATGGGCTTCACCTGCTCGTACAGCGGCACCGCCGAGAGCGCCTGGATGACGGCCGTGCTGGTGGAGAGCACCGCCCCCAGGCACAGGCCGAACGCGGCCGTGAATCCCAGGAACTCGCCCGTCCCCATCGCCTTCTCCGTCCCCAGCGACCGCGACGCCAGGGTAAAGATGAGGATGGAGCAGAGCACGGGATACGCGGCGTTGAAGACGGCCAGGCGCACGCCCAGCAGGCGGTTGTGGAACTGCCGGTCGCGCTGCTCGCCGAAGTCGCGCGCCCACAGCGCGAACGCCTGCGGCTCCGCCCCCGCCAGCTTGAGCTTGGCGATGCCGGTAAGGAACTGCAGCATCCGCCCGCTCAGGCGCGAGCGCAGCTCCAGGATGGCGCGCTGGCTGCGCAGCTGCAGCAGGCCCACCCCCACCGACACCATCAGCGAGATGGCGATGAGCCCCGTGCCGACGGCGCCGAGGAGCGGGTCGTAGTGGAAGAGGAGAAAGAGGTTGCTCAGCGAGAAAAGCCCGGCCAGCAGCCCCGTGACCACGGCGCCCGTCATCAGCCGCCGGATCTCCTCCACGCCCATGGCCCGCGTGGCCAGCTCGCCGGCGGAATAGTCGCGGAAGAACGGCAGGGGAAGGGCGATCAGCCGATCCCACACCGCGGCCTGGATGGTTCCCGAGGTGCGCGTCTCCAGCCGTACCACGGCCACGCCGCGGACCACGGTGAACAGCGCGCCGGCCAGCGCCACGGCCACCAGCACCAGCGTCATCTGCACCAGCTGCCCGCGGTCGGCGCCGGGGATGATGGTCTCGAAGAGCATGCCCGTGGCCAACGGCATCACCAGCCCCAGCACGGCGCCCAGCGTGGCCGCGGCCAGCGCCGTAAGCAGGTCCGGCTTGCACCCCTGCAGCCCGAACTTGAGCACCTGCAGCGGCTTCAGCGACTCCGACGGGAAAGGCCGATAGAGCATGTACGCCGTGGGCCCCACCCTGGCGGCCAGCGCCTCGGTCAGGGGCACGCGGGTGCGGGCGTCGGGGTCGTACACCTCGTACCCGCCGGCGCGGGTGGGGAGGAGCGCGAGGGGAACGGGCGTATCGGCCCAGCGGCCCAGCAGCGGCCCGTTGTCCGCGCGCCACCACCCCTCGCGCAGCACCACGCGGCGCGCGCGGACGCGGCAGGCGCGGGCCAGCGCCTGGATGGGGTCGCGCGTGTTGGGCCGCGCGGCAGGCGGCTCCACCACTACGCCGCCGGCGGCGGCGACGAGCCGGAAGGCGGCGAACAGCGTGTCCTCGGCGGGGCCCTCGGGGGGGCGCATCCGCATCTCCAGCCGCTGGCCGGCGGTGGCCAGGGTGCTGGCCAGCCGCGACAGGCCGCCGGCCATCCCCTGCGCCTGCGCATGCTCGCGGGCCACCATCCGCGTCTGGAACGCCTTTTCGTCCAGGCGGGCGCGGTCTTCGGCCAGCGCCATGGAGGCATCGTGCAGCAGCGCCAGGGCGCGCATCACGGCGATGGGGCCGTGCGCGTCCAGCACGGCGCCGGTGTCCAGCAGCCGCACGCGCCCGCCCTCGACCCCCTCCACCCATCCGCGGCGCGTGACGGGGGCCAGGTCGCCCGGGTAGACGGCGGCGGCGCGGCGGCCCAGGAGGCGTACGGGGGCGTCCAGCGGCTCCACCCACGCCAGCGGCACGTCCGGCCGCAGCGAAAAGCCCTGCGGCAGCAGGAGCTCGTCTCCCGGCACGCCGCCCGTGGCCTTGCGCACGGTAGCCCGGCCCACGAGCCCGTCCCACACTCGCTCGGACCAGCGCTGCAGCAGGTCCGCGAACGCCGGGCGGGTGCGCGGGTCGGCGGCCAGCGCCTCCACCTCGGCCAGCGCGAACTCCGACAGCACGGTTCCCGGCGAGCCGATGGCGAGCAGGGCGCGGTCGGCGGCGGGGTCTTCGCCCACGCCGAAGACGGGGTCGCCGGCTTCCAGGCGGAAGAGGTGGCGGCGCGGGCCGTCGGGCTCGCCGTTCACCAGGCCGGTGGCGAACACGTCCACGCGCCCGGTGCGCACGATCCACACGCGCTCCGCGTCCAGCCGCAGCGGGCGGTTGCCCACGGCGGCCAGCGTCCGTCCCCCCGCCAGCGCGGCGGCCTGGTCCACGATGCTCATCTCATTCGGATTCGCTCGAGCTCCGCTGCGCTCCCGCGCAGCCGGTCCCCCACTCCACCCCATCCGGCGTGCCGTCGCAAGGCAGCCCTACGGTGTGTATCCGCATTTTTTCGAAAACACCTTACCCGCCACGCAGGCTCAATCGGGTCGATATCCACCTGCTGCGTCCTATCCCGCGTGCGCCCATCGCCCGTCGCCGGCCGGATGCAGCGGAAGCCGAGGCTTCACGGGATCGCGCATCGGGTGATGTGATCGGCAGGATTCAGCGCCGTCGTCTCAGCCGGCCGTGATCCGCCACACCCGCCGACGTGCCGTCGCAAGGCAGACTTACGGTGTGTATCCGCGTTTTCCCGGAGGCACCTTATCCGCCACCTGCCCCGGATCCGGTCGTCACCTCCACCTGACGCGCGTCTTTTACCGCAGCCTGCCCATTGCGCCGAGAGCGCCCATCACCGGTCGCCAGCCGGCTGCAACGGAAGCCGGGGCTTTACGGGATCGCGCATCGGGTGATGGGATCGGCAGGATTCAGCGCCGTCGCCTCAACCGGTCGCGATCCGACACACCCGCCGACGTACCGTCGCAAGGCAGCATTACGGTGTGTATCCGCGTTTTCCCGAAGCACATAACCCGCCACCTGCCCAGGTCCCGGCCGTCACTGCCACCTGATGCGCGTCTTTTACCGCAGCCTGCCCCTCGTGCCGAAAGGCCGTCCATCACGCGTCGCCGGCCGACTAGAGCGGAAGCCGAAGCTTCACGGGATCGCGCATCGGGTGATGTGATCAGCAAGGTTCTACGCGGGTCACCCCAACCGTTGCGATCCAACAGCCCAGCCGACGTGCCGACGCAAGGCAGCCTTACGGTGTGTATCCGCGTTTTCCCGGAAGCACCTTACCCGCCACCTGCTCCACCTGATGCGCGTCTTTACCGCAGTCTGCCGTCGCACCAACACCATCCAGCAGGCGTGCCGCCCAGAGTCAGCGGAAGCCGAGGCTTCACGGTATCGCGCATCAGGTAACCCGATCGGCGAGGTCGGGGCACATGGCGGATAAGGTGCCCCTGAAAAAAATGCGGATGGCCCCCTGCCGCACGGAATCCCTCTGCCAACCCTTCGGCTCGACGCCGGCTCGTCGCGAAATCCGATGCGCACGTCGCGGGACGCACGGTCGACGAGAACCGACGCTACTCCGCGGCGATCAGGGCGCTGTACGGGCCCTCCTGGTCCTTCAGCTCGTCGTGCGTGCCGCGCTGCACGATCTTTCCCGCATCCATCACCACGATCTCGTCGCAGTCGCGGATGGTGCTCAGGCGGTGGGCTACGATCAGGCAGGTGCACCCGCGGCGCCGCAGGTTGTCGTCGATCTCCTGCTCCACCGCGGGATCCAGCGCGCTGGTCGCCTCGTCCAGCACCAGCACGCTGGGCCGATTCACCAGCGCGCGGGCGATCTCCATCCGCTGCCGCTGCCCGCCGCTGAAGTTGCGCCCGCCCTCCTCGATGCGGCTGGCGTAGCCGCCCTGGCGCGCGCTCACGTCTTCGTGGATGCAGGCGTCGCGGGCGGCTTCCACCAGGTCCGGCTCGGGGACCGTGGGATCCCACATCGTCAGGTTTTCGCGGACCGTGCCCTCGAACAGGAAGACTTCCTGGTCAACCACCGCGAAGCTGCTGGTCATCACCGGACGCGGAACCTGGTCGCGGCGCACGCCGTCCAGCAGCACCTCGCCCGCCCACGGCTCGTACAGCCCGCTCACCAGCCGCGCCACCGTGCTCTTGCCGGACCCGGAGCCGCCCACCAGCGCCACCCGCGCCCCCGGCTTGAGCGTGAGGTTGAAGTCCTGGATGAGCGCCGGCTCCAGCCGGCTGTAGCCAAAGGAGACGCGCCGCAGCTCCAGGTGCCCCGACAGCCGCGACAGGGGCGCGTCCGCCGCATCCGCGGAGGAAGCGGCATCCGCCGGCGCGCCGTCCATCGCCTCCGCGGACGGGGCGGCATCCATCCCCTCCGTCTTCGCGCGGAGCACGTCGTCCAGGCGGTTCATGTCGCCGCGCACCTCCTGCAGCGTGCTCCCCATGTTCACCAGGGAGTTCACGGGCGCAAGGAAGGCGAACATCAGCGCCTGGAAGGCGATCAGCATTCCCATGCTCAGGTCGCCGTCCATCACCCGCAGCCCGCCCATCCCCAGCAGCAGCGCCGTGCTCAGCGCCAGCAGCAGCGGGGGGACGGCGGCCAGCAGCGTGGTCTGCAGCGCCAGCTGGTGCTGCGCGTTGGCCGCCTTGGCGTAGTAGCCGCTCCACCGGGCAAAGAAGTCGGATTCCGAGCCCGTCGCCTTGAGGTTCTCGATGTTCAGCAGCCCGCCCATCGCCGTGCCGATGGCCTTGCCGCGGTCCTGCAGCAGCCGCTGGCTCAGGTCCGTGCGCCGCTGCGCCACGTAGCGCAGCGCCGCCATGTTCAGCCCTCCGGTGGCCACGACGACCATGGCCAGCAGCGGGTCGTAGCGCAGCATGAGCGCGGCGTAGAAGGCCACCATCACCGCCGCCAGCATGGTCGTCGCCAGCTCGCCGGACAGGAGCATGGCCACGCGGTCGTTGATGGCCACGCGCGAGGCGATCTCGCCGGGAAAGCGCTGGGTGAAGAACTGCAGCGGAAGATGCAGGACGTGCCACAGAAAGCGCGCCGAGGTGCCGATGGCCAGGCGCGTCTCCAGCCGCAGCAGGTAGCGCTGCTGCAGCAGGGTCAGCAGCGCCATCACCGCCGCGGTGGCGGCCATGAACCAGGCCAGCGGGCGCACCCAGTCGCCCATCCCCTTCACCAGCACGTCGTCCACGAACACGCGCGAAAAGGTGGGGACCAGCAGCCCGGGAAGGACCAGCGCCAGCCCCGCCAGCACCACGTAGACCACCGCCGGGCGCAGCCCCGCCAGCCGCCGCGCCAGCGAGGCCACCAGGCTGCGCTCCTCCCCGCCGGGGACGAACTCCGGGGTGGGCTCGAAGGTAAGCGCCACCCCGGTGAACGACTGGTCGAACTCGTCCTCGCTTACCTGGCGCGGCCCGTGGGCCGGATCGTTCAGAAAGGCCTTGCCCTTTCCGAACCCCTCCAGCACCACGAAGTGGTTGAAGTTCCAGTGGACGATCATGGGCGCCGGCAGCCCCCGCAGGTCAGCCGGCTCCTTCTTGAACCCCTTGGCGTTCAGCCCGTAGCCGCGCGCCGCCTTGACCACGTTGCTGGCCTTGCTGCCGTCGCGCGACACGCCGCAGGCCATGCGCACCTCTTCCAGCGGCACCAGCTTGCGGTGGTACGCCAGCACCATGCACAGCGAGGCGGCGCCGCACTCCACCGCCTCCATCTGCAGCACCGTGGGCACCTTTGCCCGCTGGGCCGCCGTCGCGGCGGCCGGGCGCCGGCGCAGCCGCCCGGGCAGGGCGCCCAGGGCCTGCACGGCGCGCTTCAGTCGTCCGGCAGCGGCCGTCACGGTGCGTCCGGCGCGGCGGTGTGCCTGCGCAGCTGGGGGATCACCATCAGGATGGGCCTGCGCCGCTCCACCACGATCCCCGCCGAGGCCAGCGTGCCGCTCTGGATGCGCAGCGGCGGCCCCTCGGAGCTGGTCCAGCGGTAGGTGCTGATGTTGTCGGGGTCCGGCAGCAGGTCCACGTGAATCTCGTACGGCGCGTCGTCGCCGCTCAGCGTGCTCACCAGCTGCTCGTTCTTCAGCACCCGCGTCATCCCCTGCGGCGTCACGGGAAAGTCGCTTACGTAGGTCACCGTCCCCAGCAGGTAGCCGAACTCCTCCTTCTTCACCGTCGACGGGGCGATCTGTACCTCCATCCCCGTCCTGATCTTCTTGCCGTGCACGGAGGGGATGTAGAGGATGGCCTCCAGCCCCTTGACCGCCTTCCCGGTAAGGTCCACGGTCAGGATGGGCTGGCCGCGGTCCACCATGCTCCCCTGCTCCGCCATCACCTCCAGCACCCGTCCCGTGTAGGGGCTGGTGACTTCCGAGGTGGTGCGGAGCTCGCTTTCCAGCCGCGCCAGCTCCCGCTCCGCCTCGGTCAGCGCGGCCTGGCTCTCCTCCACCGCCTTCTGGTTCTGGTTGGCCACCTGGCCGCCCTCCGCGTCCAGCTGCAACAGCTCGCTGCGGTTCTGCCGCACGCGCTCCTCCACCCCGTCGCGGTCCTGCGTCGTCGCCAGCAGCGCCTGCCGGGTGATGAGCCCCTGCTCCACCAGCCGCCCCTCGTTGGCGATGCGCTCGTTGAGCGTGCGCAGCGTGCTTTCCCCGGACTCGATGGAAGCGCGCAGCTGCTCGCGGCGCTGGGCCCGGTAGGCGCCCTGCAGCTGCACGTCGCGCTGCCCGAAGCGCAGCTGCTCCTGGTGGCGGCGCTGCAACTCGCCCACCTGCGCGCGCTGCTGCTGAATGCGCAGCACCAGGTCTTCCCGGGCAATGCGGGCCACCACCTGCCCCTCGCTCACCACGTCGCCCACGCGCACGGCCACGTCGGTCACCCGTCCCTCGCCGGGCGCCTCCACCTCCAGCACGCCGCCGCTGCGGATGAGGATCCCCTGCCCCGCGATGCGCTCCGGCACGTTCCCCAGCACCCCCCACACCAGCGCCGTCACCAGCAGCCCGCCCACGCCGACGAGGAGCAGCCAGCCGCGCGGCGTGGTGACCTGCATGAGCTGGTCGAGCTGCTCGGGCGACGACAGGCGCTCCAGGGCGACGGAGCGAAAGACCTGTTTGGGCTCCGCCTTCTTCAGCGGCTCGGGGGGCGCGGGCGCCGCGGGGGGGGTCTCGGTGGCGGAGCTCATGGGTTCTCCCAGGCGGTGAGCGCGGCGGGGTCGATCCCCTCGGCGCTGCCCAGCGTGCCGGTCTCGTAGCGAAGGCGGGCCAGGGCGGCGGCGTAGCGCGACCGGGCGTCGATCTCGGCCAGCGTGGCGCTGGTCAGGCCGTCCTCGGCGGCGATGATGTCGAAGATGGTGCTGGTGCCCAGCTGGTACTTCAGCTGCTCGCTCTCCACCGAGGTGGCGTGCAGCCGCGCCGCCGCGCCGAACTGGGCCAGCTCCTCGGCGGAGCGCTGCAGCGTCTCCAGCGCGGCGGCGGCGTCAAGCGACACCTGCCGGCGCAGCTCGGCGTACGCCAGCGCGGCCTGCTGCTCCTGCACGGCGCTCTGCATTGCCAGCCCGCCCGCCAGCCGGTTGCGCACGGGGAATCCGTACTCCACCTCCAGCCGCGTGTGCATCCCCCCCAGCTCGCTGTAGAAGGGGGACACCAGCCGCCCCAGCTCGTCGCCCGACTCCAGCCCCTGGTAGCCCAGGGTAAGGTTCAGGTCCAGCCGCGGCCGGGCCTCGCGGCGGTAGCCGGCCAGCAGGTCGCGCGCGGCCTCGCGCTGGCGGCGCGACGCCTCCAGGTCCGGCCGCGCCCGCAGCGCCGCGTCCACCAGCGCCTGAAAGTCCGGCGTGCCCTCCGCGCCCGGCCCGGCGGGGAACTCCGTTGCCGGCGGCGGCAGCGTGCGCACGGCCTCGGGCGCGATCCCCATCGCCCGCCCCAGCTGCTGGCGCGCCGTGATGACCGCCCGCTCGCCGGAGATGCGCGACGCCCGGCGCGAAGCCAGGTTGGCCTCCAGCGGCAGCAGGTCCACGCGCGGGCGCTGGTCCGCCTGCACCAGGGTGCGGGTCTGCTCCAGCAGCCGCTCCGTGCGCGCCTCCGTGCTGCGCAGCACCTCCAGCCGGGCGTGCGCCGCCACGTAGTCCCAGTACGCCTGCACCGCGTCCAGCAGGGCCGTGGCGCGGCGGTGCTCCAGGGTGGACTGGCTGGCGGAGAGGAGCATGGCGGCGGAGCGCTCCCCCGCCACCGCCAGCCCGCCGCCGCGCCCGCGCAGCAGCGGCACGGAGATCCCCAGCGTGGCGGCGGCCTGGTTGCGCGCCCCGCTCACCTGCCCCGCCGCGTCCAGCCGCGAGAACGAGAGCGCGGGGGTGACGACGACGCCCGAGCGGAACGGCTGCTCCACCCCCAGGCTATAGGTGAGCGTGCGCGACTGGCTTATGCCGGCCACGTTCTGCGCGTTGAGCGCCGGGTTGCGTTCGTCCAGGGAAGAGAGCGTGGCGGCCAGGGCGGGATCGAAAGCGCCGTGCGCCACCTGCACGCCGGCCGCCTGCCGCTGCACCTCCCACGCGGCGGCCTGGATGTCGGCGTTGGAGGCCAGGGTGGTGCGCAGCACGTCGCCCAGCGACAGGCCAGGGGGCTGCTCCTGCGCGCCGGCGGGCGCGGCCAGCAGCGCGGCCGCCAGCCACCCGGCCGCGGCGCGTCGGGCGCGGCGGCGGAAGGGATGCACGGCGAACCGCGCGGCGGGGGCGGACGGCGGCTGGGACAACGGACGGCGGGGGAGCGGGTGCGGTCGCGCGAGTCCGGGTCCGGCGCGGACGCCGGACGGCCGGTCCCCTGGCAGGGGACGGCATCGATCTCCATCCATTCGCGCAGGATGCGGCGGGAAAGAGCAAGGCCCATACCCCTCATCCGTCTCCTCCGCAAGCCGTTGCGCGTGGGCGGGTTAACCCCCGTGGACCTCTCGCGGCGCGATGTCGCGAGGGCGGGAATTCGCATGAATAGAGATCCGTCTCTATCGGATGGAGGCGCGTCCGGCGGGCCCCTGCGGCGCCGCGTGTACGCTTGTTGCCGAGGAGGAGGATCGGAATCGGGCGGCGGGACGAGGACCAGGGAAGCGGAAGGGCGGATGACGGAGATCCGGGTCTCGAACTGGAACGAGCTGAACGAGCAGCTGTACGGCGACTCGTTCAACCCGCGCATCGGGCGGATACGCTCCACCCTCGCCTTTCGCGGGGTCTCCAACGCCGCGTACCCGCTCACCACCAGCCTGAGCCGGCTGGGCGGCGCGTACGGGCAGATGGAGCAGCACCTGCTGCGCAACTTTCGCAAGTACGCGCGCCGCGGCGACGTGCAGACCGACTCGGTGTGGAACTGGCTGGCCGTGGCGCAGCACCACGGGCTTCCCACGCGGCTGCTGGACTGGACCTTTTCGCCGCAGGTGGCCATGCACTTCGCCACCGCGCGCCTGCGCGAGTACGAACGCGACGCCGTCATCTGGACCGTCGACTTCGTCCGCGCGCACGCCCTGCTGCCCAAGCCGCTGCGGGAGGAGATGGAGGCCGAGTCCGCCGACGTCTTTACGGTGGAGATGCTCACGCGCCGGGCGCAGACGCTGGAAGACTTCGACGGGCTGGACGAAGAGCCGTTCGCCCTGTTCTTCGAGCCGCCGTCGCTGGACGACCGCATCGTCAACCAGTTCGCCCTCTTCTCCGTGATGTCGTGCCCGGAGTCCAGCTTGGAGGACTGGCTGCGGGCGCACCCGGAGCTGGTCCGGCGGATCGTGATTCCCGCGGAGCTCAAGTGGGAGGTGCGCGACAGGCTGGACCAGGCCAACGTCACCGAGCGCGTGCTGTTTCCCGGACTGGACGGGCTGAGCGCATGGCTGAAACGCTACTACAGTCCCCGCCTCCCCTGACCGCCGTCGAGCGCATCGGCGAGGGCCAGGGGGATGCGATGCAGATCCCGCCCGGCGCACTGGTGGTGCTGGTCGGGCCGCAGGGGTGCGGCAAGAGCACCTTCGCCCGCCGCTGGTTCCGCGAGACGGAGGTCGTCTCGTCGGACGAATGCCGGCGCCTGGTCTCGGACGATGCGGCCAACCAGGCGGTGAGCCGCGAAGCGTTCACCGTCTTCTACGCCCTGCTGCGCGCGCGGCTGACCCACGGCCGCACCACGGTGGCGGACGCCACGCACCTTACGCCGTGGACCCGCCAGAAGCTGCGCCAGATCGCAATCGCGCGCGGCCGCCCGCTGGTCGCCATCGCCTTCGACGTACCGCTGAAGACCTGCCTCGCGCGCCAGTCTCTTCGCGAGCGCCAGGTCCCGCTCGACGTAATCCAGCGCAGCCACGAAGCCCTCCTCCACTCCCTCGCCGCCCTTCCGCACGAAGGCTACGACCGCATCTACGTCGTGCACCCCGACCCGGAGCCGCCGCTTTGAGCGAGTGTTGCCAGCCCCGGGCGACGACCGCCTGAATCTTCTCCAGCGGGGGTAGTGGATGACAAGCCACCGCGCACCAGCAGTGTCATTTCGAAGGAGGCGCCGCACCGAACATTCGGTCACTGCACACCCTGGCGCCGACTGAGAAATCTACTCCAGGTCCGCTCGTAACTGTTCGTCGAGCCGCTGACTCGCGGATTACCCGCTCAGAAAGTAGAGGCTGGAGGCAGTTCAGGATCGACACTGATGGCAGAAGGATTGCCGATCCGCCCCCGCGCGCCCAACTTTCGCGGGACTTCACACGCGAGCCGCCCCATGCCCACCAACGAGCAGACGGTCTACCTGTACGGAGACTTCCCGGAGCTGTTCTGGGATCTGAAGCGCGACGCGCCCGTCGACGCGGAAAATCCCGCGATCATTGCGCGCCTGCTGATGCATGCGCGGCCGGAGACGCTGTGGAAGCTGGTGCCTGTGTCGGTGCTGCTGGAGAAGTTCGACCAGCTGGATCTGCCAGACCACTCGCGCAGGTTCTGGTCGGTGGTCGTGCAGGAGCTTCGCGACCGCCGCACGCGGAGAGTGCAAGCTGTTTAGCGCGGATCCCCGCATCGTCACACCCTTTCACATCCGCCTGATGCAGATCGTTGCACGGGCGGATGCGGCGTACGGCGCGCCCAACCTGCGCCTGGACGGCGGGACGGGCCTGGCTGCGTATTACCTTCACCACCGCGAATCCGAAGACCTGGACTTCTTCTCCGACCCGGGGCTGAATGCGCCGGCGTTCGGCGAGGCGGTAAGAGATGCGGCTGCGGCGGAAGGGGTTCGGCTGGATTCGTTCGGCGGCCAGAGCCTGGGGATGGTGACGTACATCGCGCACAATCCCGATGAGCCCGGGCAGGTGTAAAGCTGCAGTTCGCGGTGCAGTCTCCTTTCCGGCTCGAACCTCTGGAGGTCGCGACGGAGGGGATCCGCGTCAGCTCGTTTCGCGACATCTGCGCGGGAAAGCTTCACGCCGTCTGCAACCGTCTGGCGCACCGGGACTTCTACGACCTGTACGTGATTCTCACGGTGGGAAAACCCATCGCGGAACTGGACGCCGGCGCAGTACGCACCCGGTTTGCCGCGTTGCTGGCCGACGTTATCGAGATCGACCCCGGTCTGACGCCCTCTTCCGTCGGCCAGTCGATCGCACGCGGAAGCAATCGCCCCATTGTATCGGCGATCGAGCTGAATCTGTTGATCCCTGTCAGTGAAGAAGACCTGCAGACGCTGCTCGGTCACTGCATCGCCGAGTGCGCGGCGCAGTCAGCCAGCACCGCTCCACCTGACCCACGATCCTGAGCGAAGAAACGGAAACGAGGCGCGTGCGATGGATCGCACGCGCCTCGTTCGTTTGCGGCCTCGTCCCCGGCCTCAGGCGCGCTGGCCCAGGATGGCGCGGAGGGGGGCGGGGAGGATGGCGGAGGCCCCGTCCAGCGCGTCGAGGGCCATCCCCAGCGTGGCGGGGTCGCCGTCCCAGTGGTCCAGCAGCACGTCCATCCCCGCGTTGTTCATCAGCCGGCTGAGCGCCAGGGCGAGCAGGTACACGTCCTCGATCTGCCCCACCACCGGGAACACCCAGTCCGGCACCAGGTCAACCGGGCTCACCAGGTAGACGAGCACCGCGGCCACGATCCCCTTGTCCACCTTGGAAACCCGCGGATCGACGGCCAGTCGCGCCAGGAGCTTGGCGTACGCCGGCAGGTCGCGCACCATCGACATCAGCGACGCACCCTCGCGGTCGCCCTTGCCGCGCCCGCCTTTGCGCGGGCGGCGGGCCGGGCGCGGACCCGGGTCGCCCTCGTCGTCGTCCAGGATGCTGCGGCGCGAACGCCCTCCGCGCTCCTGGCCATCGGCCGTATCCGCCGAAGCGCGGCCGCCACTGCTCCGCCGCGGACCCACGAGGTCCTCGTCATCCTCGTCGCGGGGGGCGCCGCGGCGCGGGCCCACCAGGTCGTCGTCTTCGTCCGCGGGCCGGTTGCGGCGCGGGGGCTGCTCGTCGTCCCTGTAGTGCACGAATGCCTTCCGTTCGGGTTGCCGGCTACGGCGAGGGCGGTCCGCTGCGCGGGTCGCCGTCAGGCTGATGGATGCCGCCGGGCGGAAGCCGCGGCGTGCCGTTGTCGCCCTCGCGCGGCAGCACCACGTTCTCCACCTCGCGCAGCACGCTGCGTCCGGCCTCCGTAATGCCGCTCACCACGCGCGTCGCGGTGCCCATCACGCCCATCGCGCCGCGGATGGTGCCCAGGGCCACGCCCTGCGCGCGCATCTTGTCTTCCAGCAGCTCGCCAAAGCGCTGCACGCCGCCCGGCTGGCGCACGGAGCGGTTGTACTTGGACGACAGGAACTCGATGTAGTCCAGCACCTGGTACTGCTGCAGCTCCGGCAGCGACTCCAGGTGGCGCAGAATACGGTCGCGAAGAACGTCGTGCATCGGGGCCTCGCCTTGTATGAAACGGAACCGGTCGGCAACCGTCGTGCCGTCCGGTGCGGTTCGGGGGGATGTGCTCTGTTGTTGGCTACGCATCCGCCGCCCCCGCGGTTTCGCAGTTGGAATCTGCTCCCCGTGCGCCGCCGGGGCAATGACGCAGACGTCGAACATCCCCAAAGATACGTCTCACACGGAGTCGACGGGGTCAACGGAGTCGTTTCGTGCCGATCCCTCCGACGCGGCGCTGGATCCGGAATTTTCCGAAGCTCGTTGCCGCAACGAGGATCGGCGGATACACTTGCGGCTCCGCATCCGCTCGCCCGTATCTGCATCCACATGCCGCTGCCGTTCCGATCCGCCGTGCTGATGATCGTGCTCGCCGCGCTGCCGCATGCCGCCCATGCGCAGCCGCTGGTGTCGCGGCGCGAGGCCGTTGCGGGCGTGGCGGTGGTCGCGGGAACTCTGCTGCTGGACAATGCATTTCATGCGATGGTTCCGGACGGCGGCGGCACGCGGTGGGAGGGCGCGTCGAGCGCGCTGAACTACGGCGGGCGGCCGCAGTACGCGCTTCTTCTCCTGGGCGGCACCTGGACGGCGGGCGAGCTGTCGCGGCGCAGCGACGTGGCCGACGCGGCGCTGCACGTGACCGCCGCGCTGGCCGCCGCCGGGGTGGCGAACGGCGTGCTGAAGCACTCCATCGGCCGCGAGCGCCCCAACGAGACGGACGACCCGCTCCGCTTCCGGCCGCTGAACGGGCACAACCAGTGGCAGTCGTTCCCCTCTGGCCACGCCGTCGTCGTCTTCTCCCTCGCCTCCGCGGTGTCGGAAGAGGCGCGGACGCCGTGGGTTACGGCGCTGGCGTACGGCGGAGCGGCGATGGTGGGCTGGAGCCGCGTGTACGATGACAAGCACTGGGCCAGCGACGTGGCCGGAGGCGCGCTGGTCGGCATCCTGGCCGGCCGCTCCACCATCCGCCTGCTGCATCGGGGAGATGAGGATGATGCCGATCCACCCAGCGTCACCGTGGCGCCGGGGGTGATCGCCGTCCGCATCCCCGTCCGCTGATCCCCATCGACCGAAACACGATGATCGACGGCATCCACGTCCGCCGCGCCACCGCGGACGACCTGGACGAGGTGGTCGACCTGCTGGCGGCGCAGCTGGCGGAGCACGACATCCCCATCGACCGCGCCGACCTGGCGTTCGCGGCGGAGGCCATCCTGCGCGTGCCGGAGCGCGGCTTCGTGCTGCTGGCCGTCGGGCCCGGCGAGCGAGCCGCCGGGGTGGCGTGCGTATCGTACTCGTGGACGGTGGAACGCGGCGGAAAGGTAGCGTGGCTGGACGAGCTGTACGTGGTGCCCGCGCGCCGCGAGCACGGGATCGGCAACGCGCTGCTGGGCGAGGTGATCGGCGCGGCGAGCGCGGACGGCTGCCGCACGGTGGAGCTGGAGGTGGAGACGAGCCACGCCCGCGCCGAACACCTCTACCGCCGCCACGGCTTTACCGACATGCCGCGCCGCCGCTGGACGCGCACGCTCCCCTGACGACCATGAGCCGCCGTGGAAAGGTGCTCTGGATGTGCGGCGCGGGATTCGTCCTGCTGCAGCTGCTGTTGATGCACAGCTGCACGCCGCCGGGAAAGGGACCGCGGGCGGAGCGCGGCTACCGCCTGGCGGCGCCGGTGATCGACGCGCTGGAGCGGTACATGAACGACCACGCCGCGTACCCGGATTCCCTGCCGCAGCTGGTGCCCGCGTATCTCCCCGCCGCCGCGCTCCACGGGCCCGAACCCGGCGAGCCGCTGGAGTACCACAGGACCGAAGGTGGATACGACCTCACCTTCCGCTACGTCGGCCCCGGGATGAACGAGTGCACCTGGACGCCGATGCGGCGCTCGTGGGACTGCAGCGGGTACTTCTGACGCACCGTTCGTCCCACCACGTTTGCGGGTGCCGTCTCCCGCCCCTTATTTTTGGCGGTGAGGATGCGACGCGTACCCCAGATCGGATCTGATCCCATGCCCATATATCCCCTGAAGCAGCTGGACCCCGCGGCCGAGGCCACGGCGCTGTACGACGAGTGGCTGGACGAGATCCGCCAGCAGCTGGAGGCCGGCGAAGACCGCTGGGAGCTGTGCCGCCGCACGCTCACCGGCCTGTTCTATCCGCACCACGCGGACGCGAATCCACAGAACCTGTCGCTGGCCGCGCGGGCCGCGCTGGCGCAGATGGACGCGCGCAACATCACGCTCGAGCCCGAATACTACGCCGAGGTGGACGTAGAGAAGTTCAACGCACGCAAGCCGCTGCTGTGGATGTGGCAGATGTTCGACCGCAGCCCGCTGGGCGGCAACGTGCACGTGGGCGTGCGGTTCCGCAGGACGCTGGCGCCGTTCATCTTTGCCCGCGTGGGGCGCAACTTCAAGGCGTTCCACTTCGTGGAGTTCAGCTACGGCTACAACATGGAGGTGGGCGACGACGTGGTGGTGCACCGCAACGTTCTGCTGGACGACCGCGGCGGAATCGTGCTGGGGAACGGCGTAAGCATCAGCGACTACGCCAACATCTATTCGCACACGCACTCCATCGTCGACCAGCGCGACGTGAGCAACCTCAGGACGGTGATCGCCGACGGCGTGCGCATTACCTACCACGCCACCGTGCTGGCCGGCACCCA
>DASTVC010000663.1:0-3304 GCA_035759295.1 Longimicrobium sp.
CTTCGCTCACCATGGGTTCGCTCCTGTCCTCGCGGGGATAGGGTGTTTGCGCACACGCGAACTCTAATGACGAAGGCACCTTTTGTGTACTTTGTTTATTTCACACCAAGCGTTTTAGCCCGTGGTGCCGTGCGCGGACGCGCCGATCCCGTCCAGCAGCGCCCGCCACGCCTCCGCCACCCGCACCATCTCCCGCCGCGCGCCGGGCGACACGCCGGTCATGTGCAGAAAGCCGTGGCCGTGCGCGTCCGCGCACATCCGCCGCACCGGTGTTCCGGCGGCGTGCAGCGCGTCGGCGTACGCATCGCCCTCGTCGCGCAGCATGTCGAAGCCGGCGGTCACCACCAGCGCGGGCGCCAGGCCGGAGTGGTCGTCCGCGTACAGCGGCGCCACGCGCCAGTCGCGCTCGCCCGCGCCGGTGCCCTCCAGGTAGTAGCGCGTGAACGCCGCCCGGTCCTCGTCGCTCAGAAAGTATCCCCGCCCGAACAGCCGCTGGGAGGGCCGCGTGTTCTCCGCGTCGGTGGCGGGATAGATGAGCAGCTGCGCCGCGGGCGGCCGGTCGCCGCGCGTCTCCAGCGCGATCACGGCGGCCAGGTTGCCCCCCGCGCTGTCCCCGCCGATGGTCACGCGCGCCGGGTCCGCGCCCAGCTCCGCCGCGTGCGCCTGCGCCCAGCGGAGCGCGGCGCGGGCGTCGTGCAGCGCGGCGGGGAAGGGGTTTTCGGGCGCCAGCCGGTACTCCACCGACAGCACGTGTATCCGCGCGTAGCGGCAGAGGATGCGGCACGCCTCGTCGTGCGTGTCCAGGTCGCCGATGGTGAATCCGCCGCCGTGCAGGTACACCGTCAGCGGCTGCGGCTCCGTCGAGTCGGGCGCGTAGTGGCGCACGCCCAGGGCCCCGCCATCGCCGGGGATGCTGAAGTCGCGGACGGCGCCCACCTGCGTAACGGGTCCGCGGAAGAGGAGGGATTCGCGGCGGTAGCGCTCGCGGCCGTGCTGCAGCGTGGGCTCGCAGAGGTGGTGCGGATGGCGCCGGCGGCGGAGGGCGCGCACCAGCTGCACGTGCGGATCCAGCGCCGCCCCGTCCGCCACCACGGGCGGCTCGCCGGACAAGCGCACGTGGACGTGCCCCGGCAGGCGCACCAGGACGCGCGCCAGCAGGCTTTCGATGCGCTCGGTAAGGCGGATGGGGCGGTCGGGCATGGGAGGAGTGGGTTGTCGATGATGTAGACGGATGGGTGTCGATGATGTAGACGGATGGCTCTGTCCGTGGCTGGCCCGCCGGGCGAATGAATTCGCGGCTGGAAAGACGCAATGTCCGCCTTCGCGGACGGGTCGCTGCCGGCCGAGATACTGGTGCGCAGGGCCACGCCCGTGCGGTTGAAGCCCCGTCCGGCGAGGGACGAGCCGGATGGGGCTTGTCGCTTTCCCAGCAGCGGGTTTACCCGCTCACCGCGCGGGGCCTGGCGCTACCCGCTCATCCCCGCCGGCTCGACCATCATCACATCCGCTCGCTCTGTGCGCCGCCGCTCCATCGCGTACTCGGAGGGCTCGAAGCGGGCTACGCGGCGGCGGAAGCGCCAGGTGAAGTCGGGCCAGAGCGTGCTGTTGCGGCCGGTGGCGTCCAGGTACCAGCTGCGGCATCCGCCGGACGTCCACACGGTGCCCGTCATCCGCCGGTCCAGCCCCGCGATGAACGCCTCCTGCGCCTCGACCCGGGGCTCCACGGCGGCGATGCCGTGCGCGCGCATGTGGTCCAGCGCGCCCAGCAGGTGCTCGATCTGCGCCTCGATCATGTAGATGACCGAGGAGTGGCCCAGGCCGGTGTTGGGCCCCATCAGCATGAACAGGTTGGGAAACCCGGCGACCGTCGTGCCCACGTGCGCGCGCGGGCTGCCTGCCCACACCTGCGCCAGCGTGCGGCCGCCGCGGCCGTGCGTGTGGCGCGCCAGCGGCGGGTCCGTCGGCTGGAACCCCGTGCCGAAGATGATCGCATCCACCGGCCTCTCCGCCCCGTCCGCCGTGACGATGGAGCGGGCGCGCACCTCAGCGATCCCGTCCGTCACCACCTCCACGTTCGGCTGCGCCAGCGCGGGAAGGTAGTCGTTGGAAATGAGCACGCGCTTGCACCCCATCGTCCAGTCGGGCGTGAGCTTCGCACGCAGCGCGGGGTCGGGGACGCTCTTGCGCAGGTGGCGCAGGGCCACGCGCTGCGCCGCGCGCATTGCCCGCGGATGGCGAAAGGCGAGCACCATCGCCTCGCGCGCCACGTAGATGGCTCCGCGCGCCGCCCTCTGCGCCGCCGGGACGCCGCGGAACAGGCGGCGTTCGCCGGGGCGCAGCTCGCGCTGGTGGCGCGGCAGGATCCACGGCGGCGTGCGCTGGAACACGTGCAGTTGCGCGACAAGCGGCTGGATCTCCGGGATGAACTGGATGGCGGACGCGCCCGTCCCGATCACCGCCACGCGCTTGCCGCGCAGGTCGTACGCATGGTCCCACCGCGCGGAATGGAAGGCGCGGCCTTCGAATCCATCGAGCCCTGGCAGGCTGGGGATGACGGGATCGCTCAGCGCGCCGGCCGCCATCACCAGCACCTGCGCGGTCAGAGGCCCGCGCGAGGTCTGGATGCACCAGCGCTGCGCATCCTCATCCCACCGCGCGTCCGTGACTTCGTGATGAAAACGGATGTGCGGGAGGATTCCGTACTCGCGGGCGCAGCGCTGCAGATACGACTGGATCTCCGGCTGGGGCGAGAAGCTGCGGCTCCAGTCGGGGTTGGGGGCAAAGGAGAATGAGTACAGGTGCGACTGCACGTCGCAGGCGCAGCCGGGGTAGGTGTTGTCGCGCCAGGTGCCGCCCACGTCGCCGGCGCGCTCCAGCACCACGAAGTCGTCCATCCCCCGCTGCTTCAGGCGGATGGCCGTCCCCAATCCCCCGAACCCGCTGCCGATGATGGCGATGCGCACGTCGCTCTCCTGCGCCACGTCTTTTCTCGCGAGTGTTCGGTGGATGGTGTGGGTCGATGAATACACCGAACGTTGTTCGGCGGTCAAGTGCGGTAGCGTACGGAGGCATCGAACTCCGTCGCGGGGTGCCCCTCCCCCGGCCCCTCCCCGTTCGTTCCTCACGGAGAGGGGAGAATTCGGGAGGCACGACGGGTAGCATCGAGCTGCGTCCGCCGGGCGCCCCCTTACTCGCTTAGCCTCGCACCTGGGGGAGGTGGACTCGAGCCCGTGCGACAGGCTTTGCTCTCATGCCCACCCCTCCCCCGCAGTTTGGGGGAGGGGTCGCCGGGCCGTTGCGAGGA
>DASTVC010000664.1:0-2915 GCA_035759295.1 Longimicrobium sp.
TTCTCCGCGACTCCGCGTCCTCCGCGTCCTCCGCGTGAGATCATCGCCCGTCCGAGGTGCACAACCAAATACGAAAATTGGTATAAGCGACAAAAAACCGGGGCCGGCGCTCCTCGCGCCGGCCCCGCTCTTCATCATCCAACCCCGCTGTCTACGAGCGGTTGCGAGCGTCTACGCGGCCGGCGGCGCCGCGGCTCCACAGGTAGTAGACAGGGATGCCCAGCAGCACCACGAACAGGCCGCTGAACGAGTACACCGGCTTGGCCACCAGCAGGATCAGCGCGACCGCCGTGGCCGCCAGGATGTAGAGCACCGGCACCACCGGGTAACCGAAGGCCTTGTACGGCCGTGGCAGGTCCGGCCGCAGCTTCCGCAGGCGGAAGAGCGCGATCATGGTGAGCACGTAGAAGATGAGCGCCGCGAAGATCACGTAGTCCAGCAGCTGCCCGTAGGTGCCCGTCAGGCACAGCAGCCCCGTCCAGATGCCCTGCGCGATGAGCGCCCACGCCGGCACGTTGTTGCGGTTCACCTCGCCCGCGCGCTCGAAGAACAGCCCGTCGCGCGCCATGGCGAAGTACACCCGGGCGCCGGCCAGGATGAGGCCGTTGATGCACCCGAAGGTGCTGATCAGGATGGCCCCCGCCATCAGGTACTGCCCCACGGGGCCGAACATGTGCTCCAGCGCCAGCGTGCCTACGCGGTCCTGCGGCGCCGTCTTGATCTCGTTCAGCGTGAGGACGGAGAGGTACGCGAAGTTGGCCAGCACGTACAGCAGCGTGACCAGCCCGGTACCCAGCGCCAGCGCCAGCGGCAGGTTGCGCTCCGGCCTGCGCACCTCGGCCGCCGCGAAGGTCACGTTGTTCCACGCGTCGGAAGAGAAGAGCGACCCCACCATCGCCGACCCGAAGGCCGTGATGAGGAGCGGGATGGCGATCCCCCCCAGCGTGACCGGCGTGCCCCCCGGCGAGCCCTGCCAGAAGCTGCCGAAGTTGCCCGCGATGGCGTCGGCGTTGCGCCCCAGCGTGATCCCCAGGATGATGAGCGCCGCCAGCGCGCCCGTCTTGGCGATGGTGAAGCTGGTCTGGATCCACTTGGCCTCGCGCAGGCCGCGCAGGTTCACCCACGTAAGCAGCACGATCACCAGGATCCCCACCACCCGCTGCCACGAGAGGCCCAGGTCGATGTCGCCGCCCGGCATGTGGATCCCGCGGACACCCATGAACACCTCCGGCGCGACCTTGGGAAAGAACACGCCCAGGAAGCGGCTGAACGCCACCGCCACCGCCGCGATGGTCCCCGTCTGGATGACCGCGAACAGCGTCCAGCCGTAGAGGAAGCCGGTCAGGTGCCCCAGCCCCTCGCGCAGGAACACGTACTGCCCGCCCGCGCGGGGCATGGCCGCCGCCAGCTCGCCGTAGCTGAGCGCCGCGGCCAGCGTCATGAGGCCCGACGCCACCCACACCATGATCAGCCCGCCGGGCGACCCCATGTTGCGGGCGATGTCGGCGGAGACGATGAAGATCCCGGAGCCGATCATCGACCCCGCCACCAGCATCACCGCATCCAGCAGCGACAACCCCTGCTTCAATCCCGCGTCTGCCGCGGCGGGCGGCGCGGCGCGCGGCGTGGTGTCCGTCGTCGTCATGAGTTTGTGGCGTGGGGATGGACTTCGCGCGCCGGCGGGCGCCGATGCGCGGGAGGAACCGCAACGTGATGCTCTGAACATACGGTGCGGACGCCGCAATGACAAAGGCCCGGCCGGGAGCTTGTCCCCGGCCGGGCCCTTTCGTCCGCCCGCCCGGTTAGCGCGAGGCGGGCTCCAGCACCACCGGCGCGGCCGCGGGGGCCGCGGCGACGGCCGGGGACTCCACCGGCGCCCGCACCTCGAGCTCGCGCGCGTCGTCGCGGTCGCCCACGGCGATGTGCGGCGCGATGACCAGCGAAACGATGGACATCAGCTTGATCAGGATGTTCATCGACGGGCCGCTGGTGTCCTTGAAGGGGTCGCCCACGGTGTCGCCCGTCACGGCCGCCTTGTGCTCCGGCGAGCCCTTGTAGACGAGCACGCCATTGATCATGGCGCCCTTCTCGAAGCTCTTCTTGGCGTTGTCCCAGGCGCCGCCGGCGTTGGACTGGAACATCGCCATCAGCACGCCGGAGACGGTCACGCCCGCCAGCAGGCCGCCCAGCACCTCGGGCCCCATGGTGAAGCCCACGATGACGGGAACGATCAGCGCAATGGCGCCGGGCAGGATCATCTCGCGGATGGCGGCCTGCGTGCTGATGGCGACGCAGCGGCCGTACTCCGGCATCCCCGTCCCCTCCAGAATGCCCGGGATCTCGCGGAACTGGCGGCGAACCTCCTCCACCATGGCCATGGCCGCGCGGCCCACCGCGGCGATGGCCAGCGAGGAGAAGATGAAGGGGATCATCGCGCCCACGAACAGGCCGCCCAGCACGCGGGCGTTGGAGATGTCGATGACCTCGATCCCCGCGATCCCCATGAACGCCGCGAACAGCGCCAGCGAGGTGAGGGCGGCCGAGGCGATGGCGAAGCCCTTCCCCGTCGCCGCCGTGGTGTTGCCTACCGCGTCCAGGATGTCCGTCCGCTGCCGCACCTCGGGCGGAAGCTCGCTCATCTCCGCGATGCCGCCCGCGTTGTCGGCGATGGGGCCGAAGGCGTCGATGGCCAGCTGCATGGCCGTCGTCGCCATCATCCCCGCCGCCGCGATCGCCACGCCGTACAGCCCGGCGAACTCGTAGCTGGCGATGATGCCGCCGGCCAGGACCAGGATCGGAAGCGTCGTCGACTCCATCCCCACCGCCAGGCCGCCGATCACGTTGGTGGCGTGGCCCGTGGACGACTGCTGCACGATGGACTGCACCGGACGCCGCCCCATCGCCGTGTAGTACTC
>DASTVC010000665.1:0-15626 GCA_035759295.1 Longimicrobium sp.
ACGATGGCGTTCAGCGGGGTGCGCAGCTCGTGGCTGGCGGCGGCGAAGAAGCGGCTCTTGGCGCGGCTGGCCTCTTCCGCCTCCGCCGCCAGGCGCGCCAGCTCACGCTCGCGCGTGATGCGCTCCGTCACGTCCTCGAACAGGATCGACACGCCGCCGTCCGGAAGGGCGTGGATGGACACGTCGAAGCAGCGGTCGCGGAATACCGGGCCCTCGGGATACAGCGCGGCCAGGTGCCGCGGCTCCCGGTCGATCATCGTCGCGCGGATGGCGGTGGCCAGGTACGCGGGCTCGGCGGGGAGCAGCGCCCACAGGTCCGTCCCCGCGGCGCGGTCGCGGCGCAGGGAGACCAGCACCTCCGCGGCGCGGTTCACGTACAGAATGCGCCACTCGCGGTCCACGGCGATGAATCCGTCGCGGATGGATTCCAGCAGCTGCTCGTACTGGTCCGCCAGCAGCTGCTCGCCCGTGGAATCTCGGAAATGGAGGGCGATGCCGCCGTCGTCCATGGGCGAGGCGTGCACGGCCAGGTGGCGTGCGAACAGCTCGCGGTCGCTGAGCACCGTGAGGTTGAGCACCACGCCCTGGTCGGCCACGCGGGCCAGGCGCTCGCGCACGGGCCGGTCCGCCGTGCCGGGGACCACGCTCCACAGGGCGCGCCCCAGCGCGTCGGCGCGGTCTACGCCGAACAGGCGCTCCGCGGCGGCGTTCCAGTACGAGATGCGATACCCGGCGTCCACGATGCAGAACCCGTCGGCAAGCGCCTCAAGGACCGCATGGCGGGCAGGCTCCACCATTGCAGACACGACGGACACAGGCTGGCTCCAGAGAATCGCCCGGACCGCGGGCGGGAAAGGGGTGGGCCAGCCGCACGCGGCGTGCCGCACCGCCTGTTTCCATCAGACCCGTCCCCCCACGCAGGGTTCCCGCGCGAGGGCCCTCCATCCCCCGACCCCCTCTCCATGCAAACTGCGCGAGGAGAGGGGGAAAATGCGAAACGTTTGACAGGGGACGTGTCTACCGCCGCGCGAACCCCGCCCCGGGGAGCCACGCGGGAAGCGCGCCGCTCCACGCCACGGCCAGCGCCGTGCGCAGCATTACCCGCCCCTGCTGCACGGCACCCGCGTAGTCCCAGCCCTCGTGGTAAGAATCCGACGGCTGATGGTAGTGTTGTGTCACGAACTCCTCGTACCACCTCTGCCCCCATCCCTCCGCCCGCCCCTCGAACGTAAGCCCATGGTCGAACGCCAGGGCGGGGACGCCGGCGCGCGCCATGGGAAAGTGGTCCTGGCGGTAGAAAATGCCCTGCTCCGGGTGTGGATCGGGACGCACCTCCAGACCCTCCTCTCCCGCCGCCGCGCGAACGGCATCGCCCAGCGACGAGCGGTCCGCGCCGATGGGGGTGATGTCCGTGGTGCGCCCCTGCAGGTTGGCGCCGTCTACGTTCAGCGCCGCCGCCGTCGTCGACAGCGGAAAGAGCGGGTTGCGCGCATACCACTCGCTCCCGATCAGCCCCGACTCCTCCGCCGTGGTGGCGACGAAGAGCAGGGGGCGCGGCGGGCGGACGGGCATGGTCGCCGCGGCCTCCGCCAGCGCGAGAAGGAGCGCGACGCCGCTGGCGTTGTCGTACGCGCCGGGGTGCACGCGCCGCTCGCCGTCCGCGCCGTCGCGTACGCCCAGGTGGTCGTAGTGCGAGGTCATCACCACCGGCTCCGCGGCGCGCGCGGGATCGCTCCCCGGCAGCAGGCCGACGACGTTGGCCGTGCGCACCGGCTCCACCTCTGATCGGACGGACGCGCGGACGCGGATTCCGGTAGGGAGCGGGCGGAATCCGCGGCTCTCCGAATCCGCCATCAGCGTGGTGAAGTCGTGCCCCGCGCGCGCCAGCAGGCTACGCGCGACGGACTCGCCGATCCAGCCGCGCACCTGCAGCGGGAACTCCGGCGCGCCGGCCAGGCCGTACTGCGTCCCCGTGTTGGAGGTGCGCACCACGCTCCACGGGTAGCCGGCGGATTCGTCCGTGTGGATCAACAGCGCCCCCGCCGCCCCGCGCCGCGACGCCTCTTCCAGCTTGTACGTCCAGCGCCCGTAGTACGTCAGCGCCTTGCCGCCAAAGAAGCCCGGCGTGGCCTCCGTTCCCGGATCGTTCACGCGGATCAGCAGCACCTTGCCGCGCAGGTCCACATCCTTGAAATCGTCCCACTGGTATTCCCGCGCCGCGATCCCGAATCCGACAAAGACGAGATCCGCATCCACCGACACCTGCTCCTCGGGGACGCCTGCCTCCAGCACGTACTCGTCCTCGTACTTCGGCTCCATCGCCCCCTGCGGCGTCTGCAGCGCGAGGGTGGGATGCGGCGTGAGGCCCACCATCGGCACGTCCTGCAGATAGGAGCCGGCGACGGGGTCGAGGCCGATGCGCTGGAACTGGCTGCGGATGTACTCCATGGCCAGCGTGCCGCCGCGGGTGCCGGGCGCGCGCCCCTCCAGCAGCGGGTGCGAGAGAAAGCGCAGGTGCGCGTCGATCACGTGCGGCTGGATGCGGGCGAGCGCCTGGTCCAGCGCGGTGGGGTCGATGGGCATTCAGCGGTCGTTCAGGTGATGGCGGCCGCCGGAGGCGCGGACGCGTCCGGTGTCGGCGAGGTGCGCCAGGATGGCCCGCAGCGAACCCTCCGCGGCGCCGCGGAGCCCGGGATGCAGCTCGGCGCCGTAGACGCGGTCGATGAGCTCGCCCGGCGCGGCGGGTCCGTGCCGCAACGCGCGGACCACCTGCTCGATGCGCTCGGCGCGGTGGGCGCGGTAGCGGCGGATGGCCTCCATGCCGTCCGCGATCGTGGGGCCGTGGGCGGGGTGGATGGCGCCCGGCTGCAGCGCCTCCAGCCGGTCGAGCGAGGCCAGGTAGTCCGTCAGGCTCCCCTCCGGCGGCGCGACGAGGGTGGTGTCACCGCCGCCCATGAACATGTCGCCCGCGATCAGCGCACGGCCGTGCTCCGCTGGCCCGTCCGTCCACAGAAAGCAGACGTGCTCGGGCGCATGCCCCGGGGTGGCGACCGCCGTCAGCACCCCCGCGTCCGTCTCGATCCGCTCGCCGTCCTCGATCCACTCCGTGACCACCTCCTGCAGCGGCACCAGCGCGCCACGCGCCATCCGCACCGGCGCACCCGTGCGCGCAAAGAGCAGCCCCGCGGACGCGGAGTGGTCGGTGTGGCTATGCGTGAGAAGGATGGCGATCGGCGTGCGCCCGTCGAGCGCGGCGGCGATGGCGTCCAGGTGCGCAGGGTGGTCCGGCCCCGGATCGATCACCGCCGGCCGCTCGCGCCCCACGATGAACGTGCGGGTGCCGTCCAGCGTCATCGGCGAGGGATTGGGGGCGAGGATGGATTGGAGCATCGAACGGTTCGAAGATGATTCGGATGGTTCATCGCGAGGGGCGCCCCCTCCGGGCTCGTCGATCGGCGCAGCCGCCGGGTCCCGGCTCGACGAACGGAAATCACGCTGGCGTCCGACAGGGCCCCCTCTCCCCCGGCCCCTCTCCCCCGCTGCGCGGGAGAAAGGGGAGAATTCGATCGCGTTTCGACAGGCATCCGGCGGCGTCCGTGGGTCCGCCACTGCCCGATCCCCTCCCCGGGCAAACTGCGCCAGGAGAGGGGGAGAATTCGTTTGCGTTTCGACAGGCTGCCCGTATTCCGCACGGTTGAAACGCGGCGGAGCATGGGCGCGTATCCACACGCACGCGGAGAACGGAGAGTAAGTCCCGGGTGACGTGGAGGGCGCCTGGTCCCGCGTTTTCCAGCACGACCCGCGCCGTGCGGGACGATTGACGGCCCCGCCTCCGCGCCCGATACTGGACCGGAGATTCCACTGAACCCCAGGGGAGCAATGATGGACGAGCGCCGGTATGGTGACGAAGAGGTCGCCACGATCTTCGAGAAGGCCGTCAGTCCACAGGCGTCCGTCGGTGCAGGCGCCGTCACCTCGTCGGCCGGGCTTACGCTTCGCGAGCTGCAGTCGATCGGCGCGGAGGTGGGGCTGGCGCCGGAGCGCATCGCCGACGCGGCGGCGTCGCTGGAGGTGCACGCGGGGACCGCTCCCCGCCGCACGCACCTGGGGATGCCGGTCTCCGTCGGCCGGGTGGTGGACCTGCCGCGCGCGCCCACCGACCGCGAGTGGGAGCAGCTGGTGGTGGAGCTTCGGCAGACGTTTGGCGCGCACGGAAAGCAGGTCTCTCAGGGAAACCTGCGGTCATGGGTCAACGGCAACCTGCACGCGTACGTGGAGCCCACCGATGCCGGCTACCGCCTGCGCCTGGGTACCACCAAGGGCAACGCCGTCGCCATGGGCCGGCTGGGGATCGCCGGGGTGGTGGCGGCGCTGCTGTTCGGCCTCTTCATGCTAATGATCGGCGAGTTCGACGGGGATGCGTCCCCGGCGCTGATCTTTGCCGTCATGGGCATCGCGGCGCTGGCCTTCAACGCCATTCGCCTGCCCGCCTGGGCACGGCGGCGCGAGGAGCAGATGGAGTACATCGCAGGCCGGGCGCGCACCATCATCCGCGAAGAGCCGGCCCCAGCCACCATCGGCGACGGCAGCTGACCATTCGCCCGGCGGTCCCGTCGGCCAGGAAGCCCCGCGCAGCCCGCGGGGCTTTTTAGCGCTTCCAGCCGCGGGTACCGGCCTCTCGGACGGTGTTCCCAAAACCGTTGACGCAGCGTTGACTTCCTGAGGGAGCGCCGCGCCGAACCTTCAGCTCACCACAGCTGCTTGCGCGCGACCGAAGGACCTCGTCTGCCTCACGCAGGGCTGAGATCCCGAGACCGGAAGCCAGCTCCACAGTCGTGCTGGCGAGGTCCTTCGGTCGGCGCCGGGCGGTATCGTAGAAGCAGGGCACGCGCGGCGCCTCCCTCAGGAAGTCACCCCTGTGGCCGCTCCATCAACACGCTCTCAGGCCTCGGGGGAAACCCCGAGCGCCGCGGCGGTCTGGTCGATGCCGCAGAGGACGGCGCGCACGGGCGACGCTTCCGCCTCCACCAGGCGCAGGGGGAGCGCGATGAGCTCGTACTCGCCGGGCGGGACTCCATCGAGCATCACGTTCTCCAGGATGCCGGCGCCCGCACCCAGCAGCACGTGGTGCGCGACCAGGTCCGCCGAATCGAACGGGTCCGGCGAGGGCGCATCGGTGCCGAACAGCCGCAGCCCCGCATCCACCAGCATTCGCACGGCATCGGCGTCCAGCGCGGCGAAGCGGGTGGGGAAGACCGCGGGATCGGTCCATGCCCCCGTTCGCACCAGCAGGCGCTCCGGCGCGCCCGCGGCCAGCACCTCCGCGGCCCAGGCGGCATCCAGCGACACGCGGCTGGCCGCATCCACCACCCGCGCGGGCCCCAGGTACGCGTCCAGCGGCGCCGCGCCGATCATCATCCCATCCGCCAGCATGTGGAAGGGGCCGTCAGCATGCGTGCCGGTGTGCGGGCTCATCCGCAGCTCGGACTGGTTGTAGGGCACGCCGGGGCCCAGCCGCGCCTTCCACTCCAGCCGGCACGGCGAGTCGCCCGGCCAGACGGGGTGCCCGGCGAAGAGCGGGCGGGTGATGTCGTACAGGATGGGTCCGGGCATCAGGTGATGAGCTGGGCGATGAGGCTCGGCCGCAGCAGCGAGCGCACGGGGCGTACGTCGCCGGTGGCGTGGATGACGGCGTCGCCCAGCTGCGGGCGGCGGTCCAGGCGGCGGGCGGCCCAGCGCAGCAGCCGCGGCCGCGAAACGAACGCCTCGACCACCTTCTGCAGCCGCTCGCCGGGGCCAAAGGTGCGGCGCCGGGCGCGCTCGTACGGCATCAGCGCGGCGGCGGAGGTGTCGCCCGCCCGCAGCGCGACACCGAGAGTCTGCGTAGCCAGCTCGGCGCCGCGGAGGGCCCGGTAGATGCCCTGCCCCGTGAACGGGTCGTAGTAGCCGGCCGCATCGCCCACCAGCAGCGCGCCATCCGCCACGGCGCTGCGCACGGGGCAGTCGAAGGGGCCCGTCGCGAGCACGTCGTCCACCCGCTCGGCGTCCACGAAGCCGCTCTCCCGCAGCGCCGCGTCGAAGTAGGCGTCCGCATGCCCGCCCACCTCGTGCGCCTGCTCGTCGGGGACGACGACGGTCACGTTCGCCAGCCCGCCGCCCACCTCCGCCACGCCGACGCATCCGCGGCCGCGCGCGCGCACCTGTCCGCATCCGCCCATGTCCGGCATCCCGCGCACGTGCGCCGTCAGCGCCAGCTTGCGCAGCCGCGGCGCGCGCGCCAGCAGCCCCAGCCGCCGCAGCACGACGGACCGCAGCCCATCCGCCCCGATCACGACGCGCCCCGCGATCTCCTCCTCGCCCGCCACGACGCCGCGGACGCCTCCGTCGTCATCCCGCAGGAGATCGGTGACCTTGATGCCGGTCCGCACCTCGGCCCCGGCGGCGCGGGCGTGGTCCAGGAGGATGGCGTCCAGCGTCTCCCGCGGCAGGGCGATGCCGTGCACCCCGCCGCTGAACCGGCCCAGGAACGACGCCCCGCCGTCCGAAGCGATCCGCCAGCCGTCCAGCCGCGCCGGGCCCGCCGCCATCACCGCGTCCAGCGCACCCAGCCGGCGCAGCGCGGCGACGCCGGCGGGGTTGATGCATTCCGCGCACGGCTTGCGGCGCGGAAAGTGGGCGCGGTCGATGACCAGCACACGCCACCCGTCCGCCGCCAGCAGCGCTGCCGACGCGCTCCCCGCCGGCCCCCCGCCCACCACGATGGCGTCCCAGGTCATGGACGCCTCGGGGGATGAGGATGGATGGACGCGGTGCTTTCAGAGAGGGCGGTCAGCCGGGGCGTCAACCGGGGCGAATGAATTCGCGGCTGGGAAAACGCGATGTCCGCCTGCGCGGACGGGTGCGGTGGCGTCGGCGTGTGCGCTCCGTCACCGCGAGGTTCGCTGGTGAAGCCCCACGCAGTTTGTGGGGCTTTCCGCCGTTGTTGCGGCGGCTTCAGCCGCTCGGGTTCGAGGCCGGCCATCGTCCTCATCACCCCTCCCGCTCCCACACCAGCGCGACGCGGAAGGGCTCGTGGCGGTGGACGTGCGCGCCGGGGAGATCTGTCGCGCTCGCCAGTTCCTCCAGCTCCGCGGGGGTGAAGGCGCGGCGGACGGAGAGCGGGCCGTCGTGCGCGGTCACGGGGTGGCGGCGCCAGAACGTGGCGGCGAGCAGGCGCGCGCCCACGTATGCGGGCCGTGAGCGCCGCAGGTCGTTGACGATCCCGCCGATGCGCGACACGCGATCCATCTCCCCCAGCACGCGCAGCAGGTCGCCGCGCGCGTCGAAGTGGTGCAGCGCGGTGGAGCAGACGGCGAAGTCGAACGCATCGTCCGCGTACGGCAGATGGAGCGCGTCGGCGGGCTCTACGCGCACGTCCGCGTCGCCCGCCGCGTGGCGCCGCGCGTAGTCCAGCGTGGTGGCATGGTTGTCCGTCGCGACGATCTGCATCCGGATCCCCTTCGCCCGCGCCCACGCGGCCACCTTGAGCGGAATGTCCGCCGACCCGGTGGCCACGTCCAGCACGCGGTACGATGGCCGCGGATGCCGTGCCACCAGCTTTTCCAGGTGATGGAGGACGACGCGATACCCGCCCAGCCAGCGGTTCACGTGCTGCAGATCGACGAGGGAGCGCCCTAGCTCCGCCGGGTCCTGGTCCGGCTCGTCCATCCGCTCGGCGCCGGCAAAGCGCGGCAGCGACGTCATTCCGCCGAATCCCGCAGAACGCGGTCGGGCGCGGCGGAAAGCGGCTCCACGTGCACGACGACACGCCGCGCGCCCAGGCGGCGGCGCACCTCGTCCTCCACCAGGTCGGCGATCTCGTGCGCCTCTTCGATGTCCAGCCCGCTGCGCACCGCGATGGTCAGCTCCGCGAAGCGCGCCCCCTCACGCCGGCCGCGGGAGCGCACGTCGTAGGCGGCATCCACACCGTCCATCGCTTCCGCCATCCGCCGGATCTCCGTGGCCTCCACCGCGGCTTCATCCACCAGCACGGGGATGGTTTCCTTGAGGATGTGGATGCCGGTGCGGATGATGAGGACGGCCACCAGCAGCGTGGTCCACGCGTCCCCCGCGTGCCAGCCGAAGCGCGTCAGCACCAGGCCGGCCAGGACGGCCAGGGTGACGAAGACGTCGGCGCGCAGGTGGGCCGCGTCCGCCAGCAGCAGCTCGCTACCCAGCGCCTTGCCCCGCCGCCGCTCGTACTCCGAGGCGACGATACCGATCACCAGCGACACCGCCATCACGCCCACGCCCAGCGCCGTATCCACCCGCTCCCCGCCGCCCCCGCCGATGCGCCCGATGGCCGTCCGCACCAGCTCGAAGACGGTGATGGAGAGGAACGCGACCATGGCCAGCGCGCCCAGCGCCTCGAACTTCTCGTGGCCGTAGGGATGCTGATCGTCCGGCTCCTGTCCCGCCACGCGCGCCAGGGTGATGGCGACGACCGTCGTCAGCACGTCCAGCCCGGAATCGAACGCGCCGCCCAGCACGGCCAGCGAGCCGGAGAGGAGCCCCGCCGTCGTCTTGGCGGCGACCAGCAGCAGGCTGACGCCCAGCATGAGCATCAGCACCCGGCGCACCTCGCGGGAGCGCTCGTCCTGCGCGGGGGCGGCGGCGCGGGTCACGTCATCGCCTCCCGCACCCGCCGCGCCGCGTCTTCCACCGCCGGCTCCAGCGCGGCGGGGTCCAGCGTGGCCAGCATGCCGTCGCGATAGAGGACGCGCCCCTGCACCGCCGTCAGCACCACGTCGCACCCGCGCGCGGCGTGAAAGACGGCGGCCACGGGATCGTGCACCGGGCGCACGTGCGGCGCGGCCAGCGAGACCACGCACAGGTCCGCGTCCTTCCCCGGCTCCAGCGTGCCGATGGCGTCCTCCATCCCCAGCGCCCGCGCCCCGTCGATGGTGCACAGCTTCAGCAGCTCCGCGGGGCCCAGCACGCCGCAGTCCGCCAGCCGCGCGCGATGGAGGATGGACGCGATGCGTGCCTCCTCCAGCAGGTCCAGCCGGTTGTTGCTCCCCACGGAATCCGTCCCCAGCCCCACGCGCACGTTCTGCGCGAGCATCTCCGGGTACGGCGCCAGCCCGTGCCCCAGCCGCGCGTTGGCGACGGGGCAGTGGGCCACGGCGGACCCCGTGTCGCTCACCCGGCGGATGTCGTCGGCATCCAGCAGCACGCAGTGGATGAGGAGCGGCCGCGTTCGCAGGACTCCGAGCCGGTCCAGCATCTCCACCGTCGTCCGGCCCCGTGCGGGGGTGTCGATGCCGCGCGCCCGCAGCCCCGGCGCGAAGTCGCCCTCCCCCGCCTGCACCAGCTGGTGCTCGATGGCGCTCTCCGCCGCGTGCACCGCCATCGGCAGCCCCTCCGCCAGCGCGTACTCCGCCGCGGCGGTGAAGAGCGCGTCAGACACCGTGTACGGCGCGTGCGGCGACACGCCGATCTTCACACGGTCGCACTCCCAGGCGCGCAGGCACTCCACGCTGGCGCGCAGGCCGTCCATCATCTCGCCGCACACCGCGGGGTCTGGCCCGAACACCTCCTGGTACACCACGCCCCGCAGCCCCGCCTCGCACAGCGCGCTGGCGGACGCGCCGGATGATTCCGTCGCCGCCAGCGTGGTGATGCCGGAGCGCAGCGCCTCCACCATCGTCCACCGCGCGGCGGCATGGAAGTCCGCGTCCGTCAGCGCCGCCCGCTTGGCGCCGACCAGGCGGAGGATCCAGTCGCGAAAGCAGAGGTCCTCCAGCGCGCCGCGGAACATGGCCAGCTCCGGGTGCGCGTGGACGTTGACGAGGCCCGGCAGGATCGCCGCCTCGCCCAGATCTTCCACGACGCACCCCTCCGGCGGCTCGATGGCGAGTGCGGGCCCCACCGCCGCGATGCGCCCGTCCGTGCCCACCAGCACGGCGCCGTTGCGGATGGGATCGGCGCAGACGGGGAGGACCCAGGCGGCGCGGTACAGGGTGAGGGGCAGCTCCGGCATCCGCTTCAAGGGGACAGGGAACAGGGAACGGGTTACAGGGCGTGAATCGACGCCTCGGCTCGACGATCCCGCGGTCGCCCTGCACGGTTCGGGCGAGGGGTGGGACAATAGCAGGCGCCGGGCCGCGCGGCGCAATGGGTTACGAGGTTGCGTCGTGTGCGGAGGGCTCGGGCGTGACCCGCAGGGCGCCCCCTCCGGGCTCGCATTACTCGCCCACCTCCCCCAAAAAAGACTGGGGGAGGTTGGGGTGGGGCAGGGATCAACGTGATTCGAGGGGTTTCGAGCTGCGTCCGCGGGCGGCTCCCTCTCCCGGCCTCTCCCCCGCAAACAGCGCGGGAGAGAGGTGACGCGCGCCGAGGGACCGGAGCGCGACCGGACGGGCTGACCCGTTCCCAACCGCCGTCAGACGGAGCCGGCGGCAACAGAAACGACGAGGCGCCGATCTCATCGACCGGCGCCTCGTTGTCCATCTACCGAAACCCCGCCGCGATCAGATGGGCGCGGGGAGGGGCTCGCGGCCGTAGCCGTATCCGCCCTCGTCCTCATGCGGCGGATAGGAGTCGGCGTCGTGCAGCGGCATGCCGTCGTACTCGCCGCGGGCGCCGGCCTGCATGTTGAGCCCCGCCTCGTCGCCGGCGTACGCGTCGTCGTAGCCATAGCTCTCGTCGCGGCGCCCGCGCTTGAACAGGCGGCGGCGGGGACGACCCTCGCGGGCGGCCAGCAGCTCCGCCTCCTGGCGGTTGGCCACGTCCATCAGCCGCCGGGCGCGGCGCTCCCAGGTACGGGCGCGCTCTTCCCAGTGGTGGCCGTGCGCGCGCTCGCGATCGAAGTCCACGGCGTACCGCCGCACCGCGGGCGTGGGCTCGTCGTCGTCATCATCCCCGCCCGTAAGAAAGCCCAGGACCAGGCCGGCCAGAAAGACGCCGCCGATGACCGGGTACGGGTTCTCGCGCGCCTTGCGACGCACGGGCGCCATCACGTCCAGCCGCTCCTCCACCGCTTCCTTCTTGCGGAGCAGCGTCTCTTCGATCTGCCCGATGGTGTCGGACATGCGGGCGCGCGTCTGCTCGATCTGCAGCCGCGCCAGCTCGGGGTCGTCCACCTGCGCGATGGTGCCGGGCGCCGCGGCGTGCGTGGTTTCCGGGAGCAGGTGGTCGGTCTCGGTTATGCGCGGCGCCGCGCCCAGGTCGGGCGTAAGATCGTCGTCGCGGGTCACGTTCAGTTCAGCCATGGGTCCTCCCGTTAGCGAAGCAGCCGGCCGATGACGAATCCGGCGATCCCGGCGATCAGCAGCGTCTGCAGCGGCTGCGCGTTGAACCGCTGCTCGAAGGTGTCGCCCGCGTTCCCCGCCAGCGCCTGCGCCCGCTCGCGCAGCTCCGCCGTCCGCGACGGGCCGCCCGCCGGGTAGCCGTCGTACCCCTCGGCGGCGTAGCCCGCGCCGGCCGGGGTGCCGCGCTCGGTGAGCCCGGCGATGCGGTTGCGCACCGCGTCCACCCCGCCCGAAACCCGCTCGCGCGCCGTGCCGGCCACCTCGGACACCCGCTCGCGGGCGGTCCCCGCCACGTCGGCCACGCGCTCGCGCGCCGTCCCGGCCACGTCCGCCACGCGCTCACGGGCGGCGTCCAGCTTGTGCCCGGCGACCGCGGCCTTCTCCCGCGCCTTGTCGATGGGGTCCAGCGTGGCGTTCTCGTCCTTGCCCAGCAGGTCGCTCACCCAGCGAAAGTGGCGCTCCTCGTCCAGCGCGCAGGCGTCGATCACGCGCTTGATGCTGGTGGGCCAGTGGTTGGCCTTGGACGCGTACGAGTCGTACTTGGTGCGCACCGCCAGCTCGTTGGTGCGAAACGCCATCAGCACGCCCTTGTCGCCGGCCAGGCCGCCCAGGCTCTGCAGGGCCAGCTTGAAGGGGCCGGTGGCGTGCGGGTGGTTCTTGGGCGTGCCGCCCAGCTCGGCGATCAGCTCGTTCAGCTCGCGGATGTGCCGCTCGTGGTCGCGGCGAAAGCCGGCGATCTGGTCGGCCTGGTCGCGGTCGTGCAGCTTTTCCATCGCGATCTGGTACGCGCCTACCGCGTCGTGGTCGAGCTGGAGCAGGTCGTTGAGACCTTCCAGGATCTCGGCCGTGGCCGGCGGCGCGTGCCCCGCGTCGAGGCGCGTCGTGTCGGTGTCCACCGCTCCCTCCTTGGCGTGTCAGTGCTCCCGTTGCCTGCCCGGCTCAGCCCTTCCGTCCGGGGAGGGCGCGGGTATGCACACACCGTTCCAGCACGGACACGGCGGATTCCGGAGATTTTTCCGACCCATCGATCCGCCCGCGAAAGCTGCGCCGGCGGCCACATGATTCGCGCGACGACCTGGATCGAGATCCGTAGCGCATGCGGTCCGGGCGCTTCGAAACACTTCGAGCTGCGCCCGACGCGACCCCCTCTCCCCCGGCCCCTCTCCCCCGCTGCGCGGGAGAAAGGGGAGAATCCGATCGCGTTCCGGCAGGGTTTTCTGCCCTCATCATGCTCTCCGAAGCGCTCCGAACCTTCCGTTCGCGTCACCTCTCTCCCGCGCTGTTTGCGGGGGAGAGGCCGGGAGAGGGGGCCACCGTCGGGCGCAGCGCGAAGTGTTTCGAAGCGCCCAAGCCGTTGCGGCAACGCCCACCTCCCGCGGCAGTCGGCGGAGGTGGGCGAGTGGTGCTCGTCCGTAGCGGGGCCCGCCGCGGAACTCGTCGACGCGCGACAAGGCCCCCTCCTTGCACAAGGTGACGTCCGGATCATGGCGCGCGTCCACAGGGTACGACGCGACAACCACTTGCAAGGGTCGGAGCAGATGAGAGCCGTACTGAAGACCGCGGTTTTGCCGCTGATGGCGATTGCCCTTTCCGGATGCGCAGGAATGGGGCTGGAGCAGGTGCTGCAGGCACCCACCTTCCGCGTGGATTCCAACCAGCAGGCGCAACTGCGGCTGCTGGGCCCCAGCATGCAGAACCCGCTGGGTGGGGCCGCCGTGCGGCTGTACGCGCGCGTCGGCAACCCCAACCCGGTCGGGCTCACGCTCACCCGCTTGGTGGGGCAGCTGCAGCTTCAGGGGAACAACGCCGCCCGCGTGGACTTTCCGCTGGGCGTGCCGCTGCAGGCCGGCGGCGAGACGGTGGTGCCCATCGAGATCGCCATCAACTTCAACGATCTCCCCGGCCTGGCGAACGTCGTGCGCAACGCGATCGGCGGCCAGCCCATCAACTACTCGCTCAACGGCACGGTGGGCGTCGATGCCGGCCTGCTCGGCCAGCCCAGCTTTGGCCCGATGACGCTGCTGACGGGTGAGCTGCGCGCGACGCGCTGAGAGTGTGTTTGATTATCTGAGGCCAGCCTGACCGAAGGATCTCGCCGGCAGCACCTGGGGGCTGGATCAGCGCCGGGTGGCCGGCCCCGCGATCGCCGAGACGAGATCCTTCGGTCGCGCGCAAGCGGTTGAGCAACTTCCAGTTGCGGAGAAGCGCTCGCTCAGGAAATCAATTCCCGGTGATCTGAGAGACCACACTCCGAGGAAAACGCCAGGGGACAGGGAACGTGTCTGTTCCCTGTCCCCTGTAACCTGTTCCCTGTCCCCTACCTCCTCAGCGCGCCTTTTCCGCGGCAATCCACCGCTCGATGTTCTCGCGCAGGAACGGAAGCGGCACCGAGCCGTTCTCCAGCACCTTGTCGTGGAACGCGCGGATGTCGAAGCGGGGGCCCAGCTCGCTCTCCGCCATGGCGCGCAGGCGGCGGATTTCCAGGTTGCCCAGCATGTACGCGGTGGCCTGCCCCGGCCAGCCGATGTAGCGGTCCACCTCGTTCTCCACCGCCTGCCGGTTCTCGGCGGTGTGCGTGAGCATGTAGTCGATGGCCTGCTCACGGGTCCAGCCCAGCACGTGCAGCCCCGGGTCAACCACCATCCGCGCCGCGCGCAGGGCCTCGTTGCTCAGCAGCCCCATGCGGTCCATGTCGGACGAGAACAGCCCCATCTCGTCCGCCAGGCGCTCGGCGTACAGCCCCCACCCCTCGCTGTAGCCGGAGTTGCCCATGAAGCGCGTGATCATGTGCACGTCCTTGCGCTCCTGCGCAATGGCCAGCTGCAGGTGGTGTCCGGGAATGCTCTCGTGGAACGCCGTGGACTCGATCCCCACCCTGGTCTGCTCGGTGGGATTGGAGGTGTTGATCCGGTACTTGCCCGGCCGCGTGCCGTCCTCGGACGGGGTCTCGTACGAGCCGCCGGGGGCCGACTTCTCCTCGAACTCCGGGTACGGCTCCACCACCACGTCGCTCACCGGCAGCCGGCCGAACCACCGGGGCATGGCCGCGCGGCCGCGCTCGATGGCGGCTTCGGCGTAGGCCACGATCTCTTCACGGCTGCGGAACAGGTACTTCGGATCGGTTCGGAAGCTCTCCAGCAGCGCGGGGACGTCGCTGGTGTTGAAGCTGCGCTGCGCGATCGTCCGCATCTCGTTCTGGATCTTGTCCATCTCGCGCAGGCCGATCTGGTGGATCTCCTGCGCCGGCACGTCGAGCGTGGTGAACGAGCGGACGGCCGCACGGTAGCAGTCCTGCCCGCCCGGGTTGCCCACGATGCCCACCGCCTCGCGCGAGCGCGGCAGGTACTCGTTCACCAGAAAGTCGCGGTAGCGGCGCATGGCGGGGTACACCTCGTTCGCCATCACCCCCTCGAACTCCTGGCGGAACGCCGGCGTGCTGTCACGCTGCATGGGCCCGGCGAAGGGCGACTGGGCCGGCGGCATGGCGACCAGCTCCTCCATTTGCTGAATCACGCGCTGCACGTTCACGCGCGGCGCCGTGTACCCCTGGGCCAGCCCCTCGCGCAGGTTGGCGGTCTCGTTGTCGATCACCCCCGCCAGCGCGTGCCAGCGGGTGATGGCCTGCGCGCGCAGCTCGTCGGTGCCCACGGGCTGCACCGCCGCCAGGCGCGGCAGGCTCACCTGCCAGCCGAACATCTGGTTCACGCCCGCCCACAGCTCGTTGTGGCACACGCGCCCCTGCGCGGCGCTCTGCGCGGCCTCGCGCAGGAAGCCCAGGGTGACGTATTCCGTGCGGCCGATCAGCGGCTCGGGGTCGATGGCCAGCACGCGCGCGGCAAAGGCGTCGTCCTCGGCCTCGTAGCGGCGCAGGGCGGCCAGCGAGTTGTCGCTCATGCGGTCGTGGCGCATGCCGGGAAGGCCCAGAAAGGTGGCCAGCTCCGGCGAGCGGGTGAGCGCAGTCTGCATCACCTCGTCGGCCAGGGCGGTCACCTGGCGGGCCAGGGAGTCGGCGCGGGTGTCCTGCGCGTGGGCCGGCACCGCGAAAGCCGCCAGCGCCAGTGTGCCGGCGTACAGCCGGCGTTTGGTCGCGTTCATAAGGATCGATGGGTTCAGGGGGACTGATACGGGCCTTCAGCGGGAAGGCCGCGCGGGGTGCGTACGCCGGGAGCGGGCGCCGGGATTCAATCAGGATCCAAGTCGTCGGATTCGGCGCTGGCGGACGGGCATCGAACTGGCGGCCGGACGGGCGCCCCTTTACTCGCTCAGGCTCGCACCTCCCCCAAAAACCCCTGGGGGAGGTGGACTTCGATCCCGCTCCGGAAGCTGCCCTGCACC
>DASTVC010000666.1:0-6016 GCA_035759295.1 Longimicrobium sp.
GCTGCACCGCACCGAACGCCAGGTAGAACGCCGCTTCCAGCGCGTCGACCACCTTCGCCACCGGCGTCCACGTCCCGCTTCCGCGCACGCCGCGCCCGGAGGCGTAGGTGCGCAGGGCGCTCAGCACCTGCACCGGGTGCACGCGCGCCCGCTTGAGCGCGCCCGCGTCGGCGATGCGCTTCGCGACCTGCCGCGAAGCGCTGCTCCCCGGCCCCAGCAGCCCCACGCGGGTCATGGTGGCCAGGTTGCGGATCAGGGCGGTGAGCGGCATCTCCTCCAGCAGCGCCTCCCACACCACGGGGTGCGCCAGCAGCTGGGTGGGCACCATCTCCCGCGTCAACCGGTTGTCGCGGATGACGTTGGCGGCCTGCCGCGGATCCATCTCCCCGGCGTGCAGCCGGTCGGCCGCGCGCACCAGCGCCAGCGCCGCGCCCTGGCCCTGCACCGGCGCGCGGGTCTGCGACGCGGCCCGGGCGAACAGCGCGCGCTGCTCATCCGTGGCCGGCCGCGGGTGCGCCAGCCGCAGCGCGTCACGGTGGCTCCACCCGTCGCGCGACGGGTACTTCAGGAGCTGGTACGCCAGCTCGCGCGGGGCCTTGCCCGTGTACCAGCCGGCCACCGCGCGCCGCACGCCGCGCCCCCAGCCGCGGAAGCCGCGCACGTACTGCAGCCAGTGGAACAGGTGCGTTCCCGTCCGCGCCACCCGCGGCAGCGCGTCCAGCGCCGCGGCGCGAGTGGGCGCGTCGCCCAGGCCGGCCGCCATGGCCAGCACGAACAGCGCAGGATCGTTCTTCGGCGCCCGGCCGCGCTCGCTCATCTCGACCACGCGGGCCACCACGCGCGGGCCGTCCTCGGCCAGGCAGTCGGCCACGGCGTGCGCGTTCTCGAGGGTGAGCTTGCGCTCGCCCACGTAGTACGTGCCGCCCTCGCTGCCGAGGACCAGGAACCGGTCCAGCCGGTCCCACTGGTTGATGGCCCAGGCGTACCCGCCCGCCGAGTTGGGCACCTGCCCGGAGCCCGGGACGGGCTCCGACTGCGGCGTGAGCATCGCCCGGACGCGGGTCGCGAAGTGCTTCGTGAAATCCAGCATGTTCTTCTCGCCCTCCTTTCCGGGCTGAGAGTGGATGATGTGCCGCGGCGGCGGATGACTGGGTACCGCGTCGCAGGAAACGTCCGGTCCGCGTACAGCGGAGCGGGGCACGACAACCCTGCGATTTCGACCCGCCGCCGCGGCGGGGTTTTCCGGCCTTCCGGATGGGGTGCTTCGACCGGTGCTCTCCCCGAGAACCGCATGGGACGGGGTCGTTTGACAGACGATAACCGGACGAATTCGACCCGGAGGGCCGGACCTGCGTGGAGCGCGTGCCGGTGCGGGGCTCGAACCCGCGGTGACCAGGTAACCCTCCACCTTCGGCCCGCGCGGGGCGGGCAAGGGACGGAGAGGGATTCACGCCGGACACGGCTCCCGTGCTCTTAAATTAAAAAACCCGGACGGATGATGAGTCGGACCGGTCCCCGGGTTCGCTGTTGTTCCGGGTAAAGGGTGCGATAACCGGTGCCGTGCGACCCGTCCGGGCCGTCTGTGATGAATGGACTGCCATGAAAGCCGGCACGGGTGGATAAAGGATCAGCTCGGCCCCCGGGTCGCTTGTTCCGGGGTCGGTTTGGAGCGATAACCGAGACTGTGCGACCCGCCCGTGCCCTCCTGCCCCACCCCTCGCACACCGCGCGAGGAAAGAGGTAGAGGTTCGACGATGATGATCAAAATCCTGCGATTTCCTGTCCCCTCAGTGGACCTGGTTGGATTCGAACCTCGATAATCCTCTGCCATCGGCCCGCATTCCTGCCGCGGACGAAACTGGCGAGGCCGTGCTCCCAACTGAGCTACCAGGCCCGTACGTGCTGACTTCCCCATAAAGCGGACGGTGTCATTCTGAGAGAGGCGCGTGCTCCGTCCTTCCCAGTCGCCCCCTTGCCTGTGCGCCGACCGAAGAATCTCTACGATGGGCGGACGGTCCTGTCGGCTACGTCTGTTTCTGCGCGAAGGGCCCCGCCCGTTCCCGATAAAGATTCTTCGGTCGGCGCACCGGCCCTGGAGCGTGAAGACGAGTCTTGCGCGGCGCCTCCCTTCAGAATGACAGCGATCTTCCGGACGCAGTCTTTTTACGAATTCGGCACTACGTGCTCGAATCTTTGCCCCAGGTGATGCAGGCGAGATCCTTCGGTCGCGCGCGAACGGTTGAGTGGCTTCGGCTTTCGCGTGGCGCTCCCTCAGGAAATCAATCCTCCGAATTGTCCTCAACTTCAGTGGACCTGGCGGGATTCGAACCCGCGACCCCGTGCTCGAGTGAAAGTCGATAACCCTCGGCCATCGGCCCGCACCCGGTGTGGGCGTGGACAAAATCCGGCGAGGTGGCGCTCTGCCAGGCTGAGCTACAGGCCCACAATCCTGCGATTTCCCCTGTTCCCTATTCCCTGTTCCCTGGCAGTTCGGCGATGGCGCCCGGCGGGAATCGAACCCGCGACCTCTCGATTATCAGTCGGTAACCCTCGGTCCATCGGCCCGCGCGGGGCGCGGGCAAGGCACGTCGACGAGGAAGCGCTCTACCACTGAGCTACGAGCGGCCATCTCCGACCATCCATCCTGCAAACCGCGGAATGCCCGGCGGGATTCGAACCCGCGACCGCCGAGTCCCGTTAAGCGTCTGCCTGCGGCCCGCGCGTGGCGGACAAAGAGCGGCGGATGCGTTTGCTCGGTGCTCTACCAGGCTGAGCTACGGGCATTCCTTTTCATTCGTGCGACACGCTGGGGTGGCCGATGGGAGTCGAACCCACGCCTCCGGATCCACAATCCGGCGCTCTGACCGTTGAGCTACGGCCACCATCACCCAGCGTTTCCGTCAGTGTGGGCCGGCGGGAACGCTTCGCCCCTGGGCGGGGGGTCGCGTTTGTCCACCTGCTTCGGGGCTTGGCGCCCCGCCGGCCCTGCCTTCACCTCAGACCGCTTTCGCGAATCATCCCATTCCCCTCCCGCGCGTGTCGTAAAACGAAAATCGCCCCGCCTGCGTCGGTGCGCGGGCGGGGCGAATGGGTCGCTCCCATCGGCTCGTGGAATCCACGCCCCTAGGGGCGCGCCACGGTCCTCCCGCGCTGCCTGTACCGCTCCCGCCGGTCCTGCCCGATCAGACGACTGAAACGCCCCGGAATTTCAGGCTTGCCGAGCCCGATTTTCGTCCATCCCGCACCCGTGCCCAGACCCGACGGCGCAATGCCGCCGCGTGGCGTACCCGTGACCACGACGCACGACGGCCCCATGCCGGAACGGGCCGCGAGGGCCTCCGGGAGGGCGTGTCGGACGTGGTGGACGGGTCGCTGCATCGTGGTGCATCCCTTTCGGTGGCGGGGCGGTCTCCCGCGGGTTCAGAACAAAAAAAGAGCCGCGTCCTGATGCCGCCGGTCCACGGTGCTTCCGTGGTCCGGGGCCGGTCTCATCGACCGGTAAACATCAGGGACGCGACTCCCAGGGCGGAGAGTGTAATCGACCCCCCGTGCGTTTGTCAAGGGCTGGTTTTCACCCCACGGCGGCGGCGCTCTCCTCCGGCTGCTGGGCCGCTGCGTCGGATTCATCCGCGGAGGCCGTCGTATCCCCCGACCCAGCAACGTCTTCCGGCGCGCTGACGACGACCAGCGCGGGCACCTTGTCCGCGACCGGCGCGGCGGGGGCCTCGTCGCGGCGCTCCACGTCGGCCGCGTTGGGGACCAGCGAGCCCACCACCTGCTTGAGGTAGCGGGCCGCATCGTCTTGGGGCATTCCCGCGGCCAGCTTTTGCTGCAGGTCCACCAGTTGGCCCGCGACGGCAAGCCGCCCCTGCATGGACTCTTCGTTGGCGCGCGACGCCGCGGCCTTTTCGGCGGCCGCGGCCTGCTCGCGCGCGCCGCCGCTGAAGACGGACTCCAGCGCCTCGACCATCCGCGTAAGGATGCGGTAGACGGCGGAGGCCGAAAACCCGCCCAGCAGCGCGATGGCGGGCGGCCCCAGCGCCTGCGCCCCGGTGGTGGCCCCGTCCGCCGCGTTCTGCGAGCCGATGGGGACCAGGGCCACCAGGATGAAGCCGGCCACCAGCCCCAGGAAGAACTTTACCCAGTACGCAGCGTTCTCGTCGGGGTCAAAGGTGCGGTTCACGATCTGCTCGTTCAGCTGGAACAGCATGGCGAACGACGCGCCGATCCCCGCCGCGGCCAGCCAGAACACCCGCTCCACGATGATCTTGATGATCAGCAGCGTGTGGTTGTCCTTGGCGGTGGCCGCCGCCTCGGGGCCTTCGACGCCGAAGAAGTCGACGGCCCGGTGCGCGTCGACCAGCTCGATGACGCTCAGCACGATGAAGATGCCCACGCACACCATGGCCACCTTGACCAGGTCGCGCACCAGCTTTACCGGGCCCAGCGACGACTGGAGCCCCGCCTCGTGGTAGTTGGTGTCGAGCAGGTACAGCGTGCCGGGCTTGGCGGGCGCCGCCAGCCGCGCCAGACGCTCGTGCGTGGAGGCCAGCGCCGCCATCTGGATCGGCTGGTTCTGCTCCATCGCCGTCTCGAACTGCTCGGCGGCCTGCACCAGGCTGGGCGGAACGCGGATTCCGTTGGTCACCAGGCGGCGCGCCATGGAGCATGATTCGCGCACCAGCTGTTCCTTGAGCGACGGCACCGCGGGGGTGGCGGAAGGGGTAGGCATGGGTCTGCCGGGGAGGGAGGATTGCAGGATGTCGGGAAGGGAAGTGCCTTTATTCTAATCGACTTGCGTCTTCGGGTAAACAGCGTTGGTGAACAGATGTGCGGATCCATCTTAGCGGCTGATCATCCTCCCACACCCCGTCTCCCGCAGCGCATCGGATTACCCGAATCCCACGTTGGCTCTTTGTGATCGATGAAAACGCGTTGCGGGCCCAAAGATGTGCCGGGCCGGATGGAAACCCGCCCTTTTCCCGCGACCGATGGCCTCTCGGCGCTTCGCCGGATACGGCAGGGGTACGGTTGATGAAGTGCGGCGCGCCGCGTGAAGGAGGCGTGGCGGATCGCGGGAAACGGCAATGGAGATCGACGGCGGCGGGGCGGCGCGAGGGCCGTTGTGCGCCCGGAACCCGTGACATAGCTTGGCGGGATGAACCTTCGAACCCTTGCAATCGGAACGCTGGCGGCGGCCCTGCTGCTGCCGATGGCCCCGGCCGCCGCTCCCGCGCAAAACGGCGCAGGCGAGTACCGCGGCGCGGCCGCGCTGGGGCTGCAGCTGCGCCGGCTGGGCACCACCAAGCGCGTGCTGATGATCGGCGCGCACCCGGACGACGAGGATACGCAGCTGCTCGCCTACTTCGCGCTGGAAGAGGGCGCCGAGGTGGCGTACCTCTCCCTTACGCGCGGCGAGGGCGGGCAGAACGGAATCGGCCCGGAGCTGGGCGAGGGGCTGGGGCTGCTGCGTACGGAAGAGCTGCTGGCCGCCCGCCGCGTGGACGGCGCGCAGCAGTTCTTTACCCGCGCGTACGACTTCGGCTTCAGCAAGAGCGCGGACGAGGCGTTCCGCCACTGGCCGCGCGAAGAGCTGCTGACCGACGTGGTGGGGGTCATCCGCCAGTTCCGGCCCGACATCATCATCACCGTGTTCAGCGGCACCCCGCGCGACGGGCACGGCCACCACCAGGTGTCGGCCATCCTGGCGCGCGAGGCCTTCGCCGCCGCCGCCGACACCGTGGGGGGGATTCCCTGGCGGACGGCGCGGCTGTACCAGTCGCTGCGGGGGGGCGAGGAGGGCGCCACGGTGCGCGTGCCCATCGGCAACCTGGATCCGCTCATCGGCCGCTCGCCGTTCCAGCTGGCGATGGCCAGCCGGTCGCGCCACCGGTCGCAGGACATGGGGCGGCCGGAGCTTCCCGGCCCGCGCTGGGGCACGCTGCGCCGCGTTCTTCCCGAGGGCGCCACGGGTCCGGAGCCGTCCATCTGGGTCGGGCTCGATACCACGGTGGCG
>DASTVC010000667.1:0-4392 GCA_035759295.1 Longimicrobium sp.
GATCAGCCCGAGGCGCGCCAGCCCGCGCGCGACCACCGAGTCGGCGGCCGCCTGCGCCTGCGCCCACCGGCTCCCGACCTTCGCGGCGCGCTCGGCGGCGGCCTGCGCGTCGCGCACGATCTGGTAGACCGCGCGCTGCTCGGGCGTGTAGCGGCCGCTCACCGGCACGGTGCGCGTGACGTCGGCCGCGTAGCCGTTGAACGACGCGCCGATGTCCATCACCAGCATCTCGCCGTCCTGCATGTAGCGGTCGGCGGTGCGGTAGTGCAGCGTGGTGGAGTTGGGCCCGGAGCCCACGATGGAGCCGAATGCCGGCCGCTCGGCGCCGTAGCGGCGAAAGGTGCCCTCGATGAGCGCGTGGACCTCGAACTCGTTCATCCCCGGCTCCACGGCGCGCATGGCCTCGCGGTGCGCCAGGGTGGTGACGAGGATGGCGCGGCGCAGCATGTCCAGCTCGCCGGACGACTTGACCTGGCGGATGGCGAACAGGGCGCTGCTCAGGTCCCGCACCTGCGCCACGCCGTGCGCCGCCCGCAGCCGCTGGATGAGCTGCTGGTCGGGCCGCTGCCACGGGTTGCTGCTGCCGTCCGGGCTCAGCGGCGACACGGTGTAGAGGGTCTGCGCCCCCGTCAGCAGCCCGCGCAGGACCGCCTCCATCTCCTCCGTGGTGTGCGAGGGGATGCCGGTGAGCCTCTGGGCGCCCTCCGCGCCCAGCCGCGCCCCCTGCCACACCTCTTCCGACGGCTCGCGCGGCATCACGAACAGGTGCTCGTCCGCACGTCCCCTGCGCTTGGAGATCACCAGCACGGCGTTGGGCTCGTTGATCCCCGTCAGGTAGCGGAAGGGGGCGTTCTGCGCGAAGGACATGTAGTCGGCATCCGGCTCCATCGACCCCATCACCACCAGCACGCCGTCCTCCATCTCCCTTGCCAGCGCCTGCCGCCGCCGGGCGAACTCCTCGCGCGCGATGGGCGCCGGCGCGGGCGTGGCGGGAACGGCGAAGGCGTCCGGGCTCCCCGCCGGCGCGGCGATGGGACGCTGCGCGGCGGCCGCCGCGGGAAAGGCGAGGAGCAGGAGGAGGGCGTGGCGCGGTGCGAACATGGGGTCTGCCGGTGAGAGGGGATGGGGATCAGCGCACGGTCACCTGCGTCTCCAGCACCGACGCCGTCTCCCACCCGGTGCCGGGGTAGGTGTGCTCCACGCGCAGCTCGTACGTCCCCGCGGAAAGGCCGCGCACCGTCGCGGTGTAGGGGATGGCGCCGATGGAGGCGATGCACATGGTCTCCGGGTCCGTGTTGGCGCTGATGCGCACGGTCACCCGGTTCCCGCTGCGCTCCGTGGTCCCCGCCAGCTTGTGGCAGGGCGTGGGCGTGGTGGCCACGCCGCGGATGACGACGGTGCCGCCGCCGCCCTCGGCGCGCGCGTTCTGCTCGCTGCCGCCGGAGGAGCTGGCGGTTCCCTGAACGACCTCGACGCTCACCTGCCCTCCATTGGCCGGAGGCTGCTCGGCCGCGGGCGGCTGGCCGGACGTGGGCGGCGGGTCGCCCCCGGCGGACTGGGAGGGGCCGGCGCACGCCGCAAGCAGCGCCAGGGCCGCGGGGAGGATGCTTCGCATGGCATGGTCTCCTGCGTGAAAGGCGCGCCGCCATCTGACGGCGCATATTGCCGTGGGCGCGCGGCGGGGCGCAAGTGGCGCAACGCCGCGTCAGCCCGCGCCATTGCGGGCTCCAAGCTGCTCGGCGAGCTCCGCCGGCTCGTTCACCGGCTGCCGGCACGCCAGCCGCTCGCAGACGTACGCCGTGGCCTGCCCGCCGCGCGCGGTCCGCCCCCGCAGCAGCGGCACCAGCTCCTCCACCGCCCCGTCCTCCGCCGGCCGCCGCAGCGCGGTGACCGCGTTCGGCAGATACGCCCGGGCCGCGACGTCCAGCAGCGCCTCCGTCTCCGCCTCCCCCGGCGTTCCGACGAAGGCGATCTCCACAGGCGTCGACAGGTGGAAGTCGAGTGCGGAAAGAAGGAGCCCGAAGCCGGCCGGGACGCGCCCCGCCAGCTCCGCCGTCCCCTCCAGCGCCCGCGTGGCGATGCGCCGGTAGCGCTCCTCGCCCAGCAGCTCCGCCAGGCGCAGCAGCGCGTGGATGGCGGCGCTGCTGCCAGAGGGCGTCGCGTTGTCCCACAGGTCGCGCGGGCGCACCACCAGCGGCTCCGCATCGGTCGCGGTGTCGTAGAAGACGCCCTCGTCTTCGTCCCAGAAGCGCTCCAGCGTCTCGTCCATCAGTGCGCGCGCCTCGCGCAGCCAGCGCGCGTCGAACGTCGCTTCGTAGAGGGAGACCAGGGCACCGGCGAGGAGCGCGTGGTCGTCCAGGAACGCGGCGATCTTGGCGCGGCCGTCCTTGTACGTGCGCTGCAGCCGCCCATCCACCCGCAGCTTCGCCAGCAGAAACTCCGCGCTGGCAACGGCGATCCGCCGGTACGCGTCGCTGCCCAGGATGCGCCCCGCCTCGGCGAAGGCGCGCAGCATCATCGCGTTCCACGCCGTGAGGATCTTGTCGTCTCGCCCCGGCCAGACGCGCGCCGCCCGTGCCGTGTACAGCGGCTGGCGCGCGCGGGAGACGGCGTCCATCAGCCGCTCCGGCGTGACCCCCGCCTCCGCCGCGGCGGCCTCCACCGTGCGCCAGGCGTGCAGGATGTTGCGCTCCTCGAAGTTCCCCGGCTCCGTCACGCCGTACCAGGCGCGGACGATGGCGCCCTCCTCCCGGCCGAGCACCTCGTCGATCTGCGCGGGCGTCCAGACGTAGAAGCGCCCCTCCTCACCCTCGCTGTCCGCGTCGAGCGCGGAGTAGAAGCCGCCCTCGGGCGAGGTCATCTCCCGCATCACCCAGCCCAGCACGTCTTCCGCCACGGCGCGGTACTCTTCGGAGCCCGTCGCCTGCCAGGCGTTCAGGTAGAGGGGGACGAGCAGGGCGTTGTCGTACAGCATCTTCTCGAAGTGCGGCACCAGCCAGTGCGCGTCCACGCTGTACCGGGCGAAGCCGCCGCCCAGGTGATCGTAGATGCCGCCGGACGCCATGCGCCGCAGCGTGACCTCAACCCAGCGCAGCGCATCGGGGTTCCCCGTGCGCTTCCAGGTCCGCAGCACGAAGTCGATGGTCATGGGCTGCGGGAACTTGGGCGCCCCCGCCAGCCCGCCCCATCCGAAGTCGAAGCGGGAGGCCAGCCCCGCGAACGCCTGGTCGAGCACGGCGGAGTCCAGCGCGCCGGGCGGCGGCCGCATGTCCGTGCCCTGGCGGACGGCCTCGGTCAGGTCCGCCGCGCTCTGGTCCACGTCGCCGCGGCGCTCGCTCCACGCATCCGCCACCCCCGCCAGCACCTGGCGAAAGGACGGCATCCCGTAGCGCGGCTCCGGCGGGTAGTAGGTGCCACCGTAGAAGGGAGCGCCTTCGGGGGTGAGGAAGACGGTCATGGGCCAGCCGCCGCGTCCGGTCATCTGCTGCACGGCGGCCATGTAGATGCTGTCGATGTCGGGCCGCTCCTCGCGGTCCACCTTGATGTTGACGAACAGCTCGTTCATCAGCGCGGCCGTCTGCGCGTCCTCGAACGATTCGTGCTCCATCACGTGGCACCAGTGGCACGCCGAATAGCCCACGGAAAGCAGGATGGGCCGCCCGTCCGCCTTGGCCCGCGCCAGCGCCTCGGGCCCCCACGGATACCAGTCCACGGGGTTGTCCCGGTGCTGCAGCAAGTAGGGGCTGGTCTCGTTGGCCAGGCGGTTGGGCATCAGGGCTCGCTGGGGGTTCGGCCGATACGGATCGCGAACCGGTGCGAGGCGGCAAGGGGCGTACCGGGGGTGGGATGGGGGAGCGCGGCGGATGCCGCTGCGAACAGCTTCGGGCTGCGTCGGCGGGGTGCCCCTCCCCCGACCCCTCCCCGTTCGTGCCTCACGGAGAGGGGGGAATTCGGTCGCGCTTCGACAGGCATCGAGCTGGCGCCGGACGGGGCGCCCCCTTACTCGCCTAGGCTCGCACCTCCCCCAAAAACCCCTGGGGGAGGTGGACTTCGATCCCGCTTCGACAGGGTGCGTCGCACCTCCCTCCCCCGTGCTGTTTGCGGGGGAGGGACGGGGAGGGGGGCGGCCCACCATTCCGCGCCACCCCGTCCAAAGCGCGCCGAAGCCTGCTTCACACCCAACCTCCCCCGGCAGTTTCGGGGGAGGTGGGCCGGTGGTGCCGGCCCGGAGGGGGCCTGCGCGGGATCGTCCGAAGCGCCACACCATCACACCATCACACCATCACTCACTCCATCACCCGTTCACCCGTTCACCCCCTGCTCCCGTCGCAGCCCCGCATGGTCCCAAACCTGCACCCGGGAACACCAGCAAGCCCGCCGGCCTATACTCGG
>DASTVC010000668.1:0-13282 GCA_035759295.1 Longimicrobium sp.
TGTACAGCTGCTGGACGATCTCGGGGCCGGACTTCTCCGTGTAGAGCTCCAGGGGCTCCAGGGGCGGCCCGTCGTATTCCTGGAACCCGTAGCGGCGCGCGACCTCGCGCCACGTGCGCATGATGTGCGCGCGGACGGCGAAGTCGTCGGGGTAGAAGTCCCGAAAGCCGGGCAGTGCCTGAAAGTTCGCGTTAGACATAGCCTTCGAATGTAGCGCGAAGGCGGCGGGGGTAGCAACGGCACCAAAGCCGCCACGCGTGGGCCGGCGTCCGCCCGACCCCACCACCACGGGCTAAAGCCCGCGGCTGGAAATGCCATAAGCCCCGCCCGGGGCTCGCAGAGCTCGCCCGGCGGGGCTTCACCCGCACGTGAGGTCCGCGTTCCTTCCCGCCCGCGCAGGATTGTCATTTCGAAGGAGCGCCGAACGGCACCGTCGGCCATCTCCAAAGTCAGCGCGCGACTGGGAAATCTACCGTCTGATGCTCGTGGTCCGCCGTCGTGCCTCCGCGCCGGCGGTGCCACGCCCGAACCTGCCAGGTCCGAAGAGTCCTCACGAGCTTGGGCGCGCACTACACTCGCCCGAACACCGGGGCCGCCAATCCGCGAAGGCGGATTTCGTGTAGTTGTTGCTGCGAATTTATTCGCCCTTGCGGCGGGCTGCACGGCATCCCAGGAGCAGACGCACGTTGCTCGATCAGATCCGACGTCGGCATCATTTGCTCCGCGGATGCACCGACACGCCGGGCCCTGCCCCGTCAGGCGCCGTCGTTGCAAAACCGTGACACCCGCAGGCCACGATCCCGAATCCGGCCGCTACGTCCTATCGTACAGATCGCCATGCAAACCACGCGCATCCCGGGAAATCCGGACACCGGCAGGAACGCGGAGGAGCGGGCCCCGCGCATCATTCTGAACTCCGGGCCCTTCGTATCGCGGGAGCCGTGGAACGAGGCGCGGCCGCGGGCGCTGGTGGTGGCGTGCTCTGACGGCCGCGTCCAGGAGCACACGGACGAGTTCCTGACCCAGCACCTGGGGATCTCGCACTACGACCGGCTGTTCGCGCCCGGCGGCCCCGGCGCGCTGGCGCCGACGACCTCCAACTTCGTGCGCGGAGACTGGTTCCGGCGCGAGTGCGCGTTCCTGATCCGCGCGCACCAGGTGGAGGACATCTTCCTCGTCTTCCACGGCCCCTCGGCCGACGGCCCGGCACACGCCACCTGCGCCGACTACACGCGCCGACACCCCTTTCTGACCCCCAACGAAATCCGCGCGCAGCAGCAGAAAGACGCCGTCGAAATCATGCGCGGCGGCATCGCGCTCGGCACCACCGTGCGAATGCACCCCTACCGCTGCGAAGTCACCGCCGACCTGGGCGTGCAGTTCGTCCCGCTTGCCTGACGCGCACAAGCAGTTGAATGGCTTCGGGTCCAAACCGTCACAAGCGTTGACTTCCTGAGGGAGGCGCCGCGCCGCAACCTGCTTCTACGATGCACCGTGGCGCCGACCGAAGGACCTCGCCGGCATAACCCGGGGGCCGGCTCCGACGCTCGGCGGCTGGCCCCGCAGCGGCGGAGAGGAGGTCCTTCGGTCGCGCGCAAGCGGTTGTGAAGGTTCAAGTTCCGTGCGGCGCTCCCTCAGGAAGTCAACGCTTCGGGTGGGGAGGTTTAGCAACACCCTCTACGGCAATCAACTTGGCGGGGTGTGGGTCCAGTCCTCTCGTTGGACCGCACAAGAGCCGCCTTCAGACGACCGGGATCTCCATCGCCGCCAGCGCGTCGCCGACGGTGTGGACGGAGCCGGTGACGAGCAGGGTGCCGTAGGGGGCCATGGTTTCCGCGCGCATCAGTGCGGCGGCCAGGTCGGGGATCACGCGGATGGGGATGGACGCGTTCAGCGAATTCGCCGCGTGCTCGGGGTCCCAGCGGCGCGACTCGGGGGCGGTGGGGGCGATGGTCAGGATGGCGGCGTCGGCGCGGGCCAGGAGGGGCGGCAGCATCTCATCCCACTCCTTGTCCGAGAGGATCGCCGCGACCAGCACCAGCGGACGCGGCAGTTCCAGCCCATCGAGCGCATCCGTCAGCGCGGCGACGCCGGCGGGGTTGTGCGCCACGTCGAAGATCCACGTGGCGCCGCGCTGACGGACGACCTGCATCCGCCCCGCCCAGCGCATGTTGGAGAAGCCAGATTCGATCGCCTCCCACGACGGACGCGCATCGTCCGGCAGCACGCCGAGAAGCTCCGCCGCCAGCGCCGCGTTCCGCGCCTGGTGCACGCCGACGAGCGGAATCCGCACCTCGCGCGGTCCCCAGCGTTCCGAATCCAGCCGGAACCGCGTCCCGTCCAGCGAGACGGCGACGTCCGACACGCGCGCGACGCGGTCCAGCTCCGCGAAGGGCGCGCCGACTTCCTCCGCGCGGCGGCGCAGCACGGCCAGCAGCGCGGGGTCGCGCTCGCCGGCGACGGCGGGGATGCCGGGCTTGAAGATGCCGGCTTTCTCGAACGCGATCCCCTCCAGCGAATCGCCCAGGTACTCCACGTGGTCGCGCGCCACGTTGGTCACGGCCGTCGCCAGCGGGGTGATGACGTTGGTGGAGTCCAGCCGCCCGCCCAGCCCCACCTCCACGACGGCGAGATCGACGCCCGCATCCGCGAAGCAGAGGAACGCGAGTGCCGTGGTCGCCTCGAAAAAGGTGGCGCCGGTGCGCTCGATGGCGGGCCGCAGCCGTGCCTCCGCCTCGGCAAACAGCGCCGCATCCACCGGCCGGCCGTCGATGCGGATGCGCTCGGTGAACGAGACCAGGTGCGGCGAGGTGTAGAGGCCGATCGTGCGCCCGGGGTGCGCCGCGCGCAGGGCGGATTCGCACAGCGCGCTGACGGAGCCCTTGCCGTTGGTGCCCGCGACGTGGAGCGCACGAAAGCGCCGGTGCGGATGGTCCACACCGGCGAGCAGCTCTTCCGTGCGCTCCAAGCCCCAGCGAATGCCGCCCGAGGTTCGGGCGAACAGCCAGGCCGCGAGGTCGTCAGGCCTCATCGCGAATGCCATTCCCGGAAAACAACCTGAACGCAGAGAGCGCAGAGCTGAAAAGAGAGAGCGCAGAGGAGCTTCGCCGCCAGTCCTCTGCGCTCTCTCCTTTCGTCTCTGCGCTCTCTGCGTTAAAAACTCACGCGGCTTCCGACTGCCGGAAGGCCTCCGACGCCGGCAGGCCCAGCATGTGGCGCAGCAGCTGGCTCACACGGCCCTTCAGCTTCCGCCGGTCCACGATGTCGTCCAGCATGCCGTACTCCAGCAGGAACTCCGCGCGCTGAAAGCCCTCGGGCAGCTCCTGCTTGATGGTCTGCTCGATCACCCGCGGCCCCGCGAAGCCGATCAGCGCGCCGGGCTCCGCCAGGTTCACGTCGCCCAGCATGGCGTACGACGCCGTCACGCCCCCGGTCGTGGGATCGGTCAGGATGGAGATGTAGGGCAGCCCCGCCTCATGCAGCTGTGCCAGGACGGCGCTGGTCTTGGCCATCTGCATCAGCGAAAAGATCCCCTCCATCATCCGTGCGCCGCCCGAGGCGGAGACGATGATGAACGGCGTCTTCGCCTCCAGCGCCCGCAGGCCGGCGCGCGCCAGCTTCTCGCCCACCACGGAGCCCATCGACCCGCCGATGAAGGAGAAGTCCATCACGCCGAGCGAAAGGGGGATGCCGTCCAGCTCGCCGTCGCCGGTGACCACCGCGTCGCCGTAGGCGCTCTTGCGCTCCGCGGCGGCCAGGCGGTCGCGGTACGGCTTGAGGTCCACGAAGCCCAGCGGATCGCCGGAGCGCATCTCGCGGTCCTTTTCCTGGAACGTGCCCTCGTCCGTCAGCAGCTGCACGTACCCGTCGGCGCCCAGCCGCAGGTGGTGGCCGCAGTTGGGGCACACGTTCCAGTTTTCGCGCAGCTTTTCCTTGTAGACGATCTCGCCGCAGCTGGGGCACTTTTCCCACAGCTCGCCCGGCAGGTCGCGGCGGTCGGCCGCCTGCAGGCGCGTCTTGGGCTTGCGGAACCAGGCCATGGATGTATCCGGAAAGACGGGGAATCGAGGAGAAACAAATGTAGTCAGGGGCGCGCGGAGGACCCGCTAGCGCCCCTTTTCGGCGGCGACTCTTTCAACCACCGCCATCGCCAGCAGGTTCACCAGCAGGAACGAGCCGCCGTAGCTGATGAAGGGGAGCGGAATGCCCGTCACCGGCATCACCCCCACCGTCATCCCCGTGTTGATGAGCACGTGGGTGAACCAGCTTCCCAGGATGCCGATGGGCACCAGGCTGGCGAACGGGTCGCGCGCGCGCTCGGCCACGCGGATGAGCCGCCAGAAGATGAGGCCGAAGCACAGCAGCACCGCCATCACCCCGATGAACCCCAGCTCTTCGCCGATCACGGAGAAGATGAAGTCGGTGTGCTGCTCGGGAAGGAAGGCCAGCCGCTTCTGCGGGCCGTCCAGGTACCCCTTGCCCCACAGCCCGCCGCTGCCGATGGCCACGCGGCTCTGGATGAGGTTGTAGCCGCTTCCCCGCGGGTCGATGCTGGGGTCCAGGAACACCATGAAGCGCGCCTTCTGGTACGGCTTCAGCATGTTCCACAGCGGCAGCGCCACCGCCCCCGCCACCGCGTTCGCCATGAAGATGGAGACCTTCTCCGACAGGAACGCGTTGCGGTAGAAGAGCAGCACCAGCAGCAGGACGATGTAGACGCCCCACACCCACGGGCTGATGGAGATGAACAGGCTGAGCAGCGGGCTGACCAGGAAGAAGATGGTGGTCAGCGGCGTGCCGGCCCAGTACAGGCACCAGATGAGGATGCTGGAGAACGCCAGCGCCGAGCCCAGGTCGGGCTGCAGCATCACCAGCCCCATGGGGAGCGCGACCACGCCGATGGGCTTCCACAGCGCCCACAGCGTCTTGGGCGGCTCCCGCCATTCGCCCAGCACGCGCGCCAGCATGAGCGCCGTGGCGATCTTGGCCATCTCCGACGGCTGCAGGCCAACGGGGCCGATGCGGATCCAGCTCTTGGTGCTGGCCGCCGTGGTGCCGCCGCTGCCGAACACCAGCGCGGCGATCAGCAGCACCAGCCCCAGCGCGTACGCCGGCTGCGCCCCCCACTCCAGCCACCCCACGGGAATGCGCAGGATGAGGGGAATCACCAGCAGCGCCAGCGAGAACCAGAGCAGCTGCTGCCGCCAGGTGCCCTCGGCGCGGGTGCCGGGAACGTCCACGTTTCCGGCGCTGAAGATCATGGCGATGCCGAACAGCGCCAGGGCGATCACCAGCCAGAACAGCACCGGGTCGCCCAGCCGGACGGGACGGTAGCGCTTCACCGCGTCCCCCCCGCCCCATGCGCGGACGGGAGCCGCGCGAATCGCGCGGCTCCGCCGGGCCCCGTCCCCGCCAACGTCGTCCGTCTGGTTGAATTCACCTTCACACCACCGACTTGTACGCCATGGCCGCGGCAAGCCCCACCGCCGCGGCGTAGACCGCCGCCAGGGGCGAGGCCAGAAGGAGCGTGCTTACCGGGCCGGCCAGGTTGGGCCGGATGAGGAGCACGTACACGATCACGTCGTACAGCCACTTGCCGGCGAACAGGTACAGCGCCAGCAGCACCGGGCTGTCGCCCGAAAGCCCCTCGCGCGAGCGGGCGCCCAGGTAGCCCAGGATGCTGAGCGCCACCGCCCCCGCGCCCATGGTGAGCGGGTGGGCCGCGCCGTCGAGCACGCCCAGCAGAAAGCCCAGCCCGGCGGCCTGCCCGCCGCGCAGCCGGCGCGAGGCCAGCAGCAGCGCCACCACCAGAAGGTCCGGCGCCAGCGCTCCCAGCCCCAGCCCCACCCGCAGCAGGAAGTAGAGAACCACCAGAACGGCTATGAACCCCACGAACTGCCAGCGCGTCCCCTCCGTCATCCTCTTCCCCTCACCCGCGGCTGATGTCGCGCTGGCCACCCGACGGATTGTTGGGCGGCGGCTCCAATCCCTCCGGCACCCGCGGCTCGCCCGGGAACACGGGGCGTCCCGGCAGCTCCGGCGTGGGGTCTACCCGTCTGGGGCGCGGACGGGGCGCCGCGGGGCGTGCCGCCGGGCGTCGCGCGGGCGCCGCCGGGGCCGCAGGCGTGGCCGCGTCGGGCGAGAGCGCCCGCGCCGTGTCCACGCGCACGCGCCCCGACAGCCGCACCCCCCAGGCGCTGGCCAGGTCCTGGTCCGTGGGGGCCCGCACGGGGTCGCCCAGCACCAGCACGTGCCCCATCTGCGCCGGCGCCACCAGCGGGCGCACGTAGTAGATGCGCAGCCACCCGTTGGGGTCCTTGCCGCTCCCCGACACCGTCCCCACGGGGATTCCCCGCGGGTACACGCCCCCCTCGCCGCTGGTCACCACCAGCGTCCCCGTGTCCGGCGCCGTGTGGAACGCCACCGGGCTGAACGCCAGCAGCGCCTCGCCGTTGGGCCCCTCCAGCGAGCGCGCCACCCCGTACGTCTCCCCGTCGACGGTCATCACGCTGGCGCGAAAGCGCGGATGCGTCCACGCCAGCATGGTGCTCGACTCCGTCCCCAGCTGCCCGATCTGCCCCGCCAGCCCTTCCGCCGTGATCACCGGCGCCCCGGGGCGAACCCCGTCCTGCGCGCCGGCGGACAGCCGCAGCACCCCTTCGGACCCCGGACCCGCCTCCGGCCGCGCCTCGGCCGCCTTGAACGAGTAGGTCAGCCGCTCGCGAAAGCCCAGCAACTGCCGCAACTGCCGGTTCTCCGCCGCCATCGTGGCCTGGCCCACCAGAAAGCTGGCCAGCGAGTCGCGCTCGGCGCGCAGGCTGGTGGCGTCGGCGTAGCGGCCCTGCCGGTCGGCCGCGCCGCGCTGCACGGCGATGAAGGGGCGCAGCACGGTGGAGCGCAGCGAGTGCCCCAGGCCGTCCTTGTACACCTCGGGGAGCATCATCACCAGGGCGCTCAGGGCCGCGAACAGCCCCGCCACCGCCAGGTCGCGCTTGCGGCCGCGTTCGCCCGCGCCGCGCAGGTAAGGTCTGAAGGCGCTCAGGAGGTCAACACTCCCTTGTATTTGGCCACGTCGTCCAGGATGCGCCCGGCACCCCGCACCACGCAGGTAAGCGGATCTTCGTCCACGTGGATGGGCAGGTTGGTTTCGCGCGCGATCAGCGTGTCCAGCCCGCGGATGAGCGCGCCCCCGCCCGTCATCACGATCCCCCGGTCCACGATGTCGCTGGCCAGCTCCGGCGGGGTGATCTCCAGCGCCCGGCGCACCGCCTCGACGATGGCCTGGATGGGCTCCTGGATGCACTCGCGGATCTCCTGCGAGTGCACGCGCACCGTCTTGGGAATGCCGCTGACCAGGTCGCGCCCCTTGACGTCCATCTCGCGCTCGTCGCCGGTGCTGTACGCGCTGCCGATCTGGATCTTGACCGCCTCGGCCGTGGCCTCGCCGATCATCAGGTTGTAGTTCTTGCGCATGAAGGTGACGATGGCGTTGTCGATCTCGTCGCCCCCCACTCGAATGCTCGTGTCGCAGACGATGCCGGACAGCGCGATCACCGCGATCTCCGTGGTCCCGCCGCCGATGTCGATCACCATGTTGCCCGTGGGCGTCTCCACCGGCAGCCCCACGCCGATGGCGGCCGCCATGGGCTCGGCCACCATGTAGACTTCCTTGGCGCCCGCGGCGCTGGCGCTCTGCCGCACCGCGCGCCGCTCCAGCTCGGTGATGCCGCTGGGCACGCCCACCACCACGGTCGGCTTGAGCTTGAGGAACCGCTTGCTGGTCACCGTCTCCAGGAAGTAGCGGAGCATGATCTCCGTTACGTCCACGTCGGCGATCACCCCGTCCTTGAGCGGGCGCACCGCGGTGATCCCCTCGGGGGTGCGGCCCAGCATGCGCTTGGCCTCCAGCCCGATCCCCTTGATCTTGTTGGTGGCCTTCTCCATGGCCACCACCGAGGGCTCGTTCAGGACGATGCCCTCGCCCTTTACGTAGACCAGGGTGTTGGCGGTACCCAGGTCTACGGCAATGTCGTTGACCGGGATGAAGCTGCCCGAGCGAAACCAGCGAAAGGCCATGTCGTCCGTCTGAGCTTTCTCGCCGGGGCCGGTACGGCTCCGGACGCCTCGGGCAGGCTGGCTGCCCGTGTCGGTTGCGAGGTGGGGTTGCCGAAAGTCGGCAAAGCTAGGCCGCCCCACGAACATACGCAACCCGGACGCCCGTGTCCCCGCCCTCGGCCGCCGCGTGCTGATGCAGGCGGCATGCCGGGGGTGGGCGGGTGTTTCCGGGAACGCGGTGCCGTGAGGGGAGCATGGAATCTGCTACGGTTTCACAATTACGCAAGCGCGCCGAATCCGCCACACTGTGAACGCGCCGTCGAACGTCTCCGCAATGGCGTAAAAGCAAGCAAATACCTGAGAAGCGGCGCCGGATCGACGGGCTGCTACGGCGGCAGCGAGGACTTGCAGAATACTTCCTGTCGGGTTTAGAATGCATGAACATTGCGCCGTCACATCACCGTGGGGGATCATCATCCACCACCCGGACCCGGAGGACGCCATGAGGAAGCTGCGGCTGAGCCTGGACGACCTTGCCGTCGACACCTTTCACACCGCCGCTCGCGACGGTGCGTGGAAGGGGACGGTGGACGCGCACGGGGCAGAGACGCTCAAGACGCTGTGCGCCTCGCTGCTCGCCTCGAACCCCACGTGCTGCCCCTGCACGCCCATGATCTGACGGCTGGCGCCCGGCCCCCGCCGGCCGGGCGCGTCCTTCTCCTTCAACCATCGGGCGACCCATGAACAAGCTGAAGCTGCGGATGGACGAGCTGGCGGTGGAGTCGTTCCCCACCAGCGACGCGGGGGGCGGACTGGGCACGGTGCAGGGACAGGAGATTCCCACCCCGCCGTACTTCACCTGCAAGCCGTGTCTGCTCACGAAGCCGACCGACTGCCCCTGCACGCCGTAGCGGATCGCCGCCCGGCCTTTCCCGCCGGGCACTTCCCTTCCCCTGATCGGACGGACGACCATGAAGAAGCTGAAGCTGCATGTGGAAGCGCTGGCGGTGGAGTCGTTCCCCGTGAGCCACGCGGCCGGAGAGGCGGGCACGGTGCAGGGGCACGAGAAGGTGCCCACCCCGCCGTACATCTGCCCCGGCTGGAGCAAGCCGACCGACTGCCCCTGCACCCCGATCGTCTGACCGGGCTGCCGCGGGCGAACGTGCCCGGCCTCGCCGGCCGGGCATCCCATTCCCCTTTGCGATCGGACAAGCCATGAAGAAGCTGAAGCTGCAGGTCGACCAGCTGGCCGTGGAGTCGTTCCCCGTCTGCCAGGTCGAAGAAGAGATCGGGACGGTCAAGGGGGAGATGGCGCCCACTCCGCCGTACGTCGGCTGCCCGGGAAAGACCCGGATGACGTACGACTGTCCCTGCACCCCGATGGTCTGAGGCGGCGCCGCTCACTCTCACGCGGGAGGCCGGGATGAAGAAGCTCAGGCTGGATGTCGACGGGCTGGCGGTGGAATCGTTCACCGCGGGCGACGTGAACGGGCAGATGGCGAACGCGTTCTTCACGCGGCCGGGGGTCTGCGACCCGCTCACCGTGGCGCCCCACTGCTGAACCGCGGCGCCGGAAGAAACGACGACGGGCCCGGCGGATCCACTTCCGCCGGGCCCGTCCAGTCGTCGATCGCTGGATTCGCGATCAGTGCCCCGTCGATCCGAAGCCGCCGGCGCCGCGGCCGGACTCGCTCAGCTCGTGCACCTCTTCCACCTCCGGCGCCACGAAGCGGGCGAACACCAGCTGCGCGATGCGCGTTCCGCGGGGGATGGGCACGGGCTCGGCGCCCGCGTTCCACAAAATGACCTTCAGCTCGCCGCGGTAGTCGGGGTCGATGGTGGCGGGGGAGTTGGGAAGGGTGATGCCGTGCTTGAGCGCCAGTCCGGAGCGCGGGCGCACCTGGCACTCCACGTCGTCCGGCAGCTCCATCGCCAGCCCCGTGGCCACCAGCCGCCGCTCCCCCGCTCCCAGCACGAAGTCCGCCTCCGCCGACGCCACGTCGTACCCCGCCGAGCCCGGCGTCTGCCGCGCGGGAAGCGGCAGGTCGGGGTTGTGCTCCAGCCGGCGGAACCGCACCCGGTCGGCCATCAGAACCTCGCGTCGTTCTTGCGCCGCTCCCACGCGTCCGCCTCGAGCGTGGTGTACATGAGCATGGGCCCATCCGCCCCGGGAAGAATGGTGAGCAGGATGCGCGCGCCGTTGGCGGGATCGGTCCAGCCCTTCATGTACCCCCCTCTGCGGGCCAGCGCGGCCGCGCAGGCGTCGCTCCCCGTGTCGCCCATCGTCCGCTCCTCCGACTGCAGCTCCGGGTAGCGGCGGCTGACCACGTTGTCGAAAAGCTGGACGGCGATCCCGCAGTCGGCGGCGCCGTTCACCGGCGCCATGTAGCCGCCGCGGATGAGCCCCAGCCGCGGGTGGACGAAGAAGATCGCCACCACCTCGCGTCCCAGCACCCGGTCATCGTACGCCATCGTGGCCACCCCCTCGGCGTCGGACTGCTCCATCGCCGGAGTTCCGCGCTGCGCCACGATGTCGGCCCGCGTGGTGCCAAACGCAAACCCCGCCGCGGCCGTCACCTGCGCCCCCGGCGCGTTGGCGGCGGACGCCTGCGCATCCGCCCCAGCCGGCGCGGCGCAGAGAACGACGGACACCGCCAGCGCGGCGACAAAGGAACGGATCAACAAGGGGAAGACTCCGGAGCTGCGGATGGAGGCGAATGCGGCGATCGGACGCGCGGGGCGACAAAGATCATCAGAGACGGCGTTTCCGACAACCCTCCGCCCGGCGTGGCCGCGGATCCTTCCACGCGGCGCGGATGTGCACCGAACGGTTCGGTCGGGTTCGGCCACGTGCGCGCCGGTGTTCCGCCGGGGCCGCGACGGGGCGAATGAATGAATTCGCGGCTGGGAAAACGCGATGTCGGCCTGCGCCGACGGGTGTGGTGGAGGGGGCGGGTGCCGGTGTGCGCCGGACGGGGCGTACCCGTTCGTCGTGGGCGAGGATGCATCATTCGCGGAATCCCGGATCGATCAGCCGCGGCCGGTCCCGCGTGGCCGTCACCAACGGGTGCGGGTAGCGGGGTATGCGACTCCGCATCATCCTCTGCCCTCGGGATGAACCCGTCCGCGCAGGCGGACATTGCGTCTTCCCAGCCGCGAATTCATTCGCCGGGCGGGGGGGCGCCGGATGGTTCGGTCGGGTTCCGGTCGATGTTCCGCCCGTGTCCGCGCCGGGCGAATGATTCAATCGCCCTCGCCAGGCGAAACCAGAAAGGGGACAGCCCGCGAGCCGCGGGCTGTCCCCCGGTAACCTGTAACCTGTCCCCTCAGGCGAGGACTTCCTCCACCGGCGTGTACGGCAGATCGAACGCCTCGGCCACGCCGGGATACGTCACCTTGCCGTTCACCACGTTCAGCCCCAGCGCCAGCGCGCGGTCGGCGCGGCAGGCTTCCTTCCACCCCAGCCGCGCCAGGCGCTGCGCGTAGGGGAAGGTGGCGTTGGTGAGCGCCAGCGTGCTGGTGCGCGGCACGCCGCCCGGCATGTTGGCCACGCCGTAGTGGATCACGCCGTCGATCTCGTAGATGGGGTCCTCGTGCGTGGTGGGGCGGATGGTCTCCACGCAGCCGCCCTGGTCCACCGCCACGTCCACGATCACGGACCCGTTCTTCATGCTCTTGAGGTCCGCGCGCTTGATGAGCTTGGGGGCCTTGGCGCCCGGCAGCAGCACCGCGCCCACCACCAGGTCCGCCGCCGCCACGCGCTCCATCAGGTTGTGGCGGTTGCTGTAGATCATCTCCACGTTGGCCGGCATCACGTCGCTCAGGTAGCGCAGGCGCTCCAGCGAGGTGTCAAGGATGGTGACGCGGGCGCCCAGCCCCGCCGCCATCTTGGCCGCGTTGGTGCCCACCACGCCGCCGCCGATGATCACCACCTCGGCCGGGGCCACGCCCGGCACGCCGCCCAGCAGCATGCCGCGGCCGCCGTAGAACTTTTCCAGATACTTGGCGCCGGCCTGGATGGCCATGCGCCCCGCCACTTCGGACATGGGCGTGAGCAGGGGCAGCTCGCCGTTGGGCAGCTGCACCGTCTCGTACGCCACGCACACCGCGCCGCTGTCCATCATGCCGCGGGTAAGCGGCTCGTCGGCGGCAAAGTGGAAGTAGGTGAACAGGAGCTGGTCGGGGCGCGTGCGGGCGTACTCGACCTTGATAGGCTCCTTGACCTTCATGATCATCTCGGCGCGGGCCCACACCTCGTCCACGTCGTGCATGGTGGCGCCCACGGCCTCGTACTGGTCGTCCGTGAAGCCGCTGCCCAGGCCGCCGCCGCGCTCCACCATCACCTGGTGGCCGGACTGCACCAGCGCCTCGGCGCCCGCGGGCACCAGGGCGATGCGGTTCTCGTTGGTCTTTATCTCCTTGGGGACGCCGATCAGCATCGTATGCACTCGTTCAGGGGTCGGTCTTTCCGGCTGAGGCCCGCTCAGTCCCAGGGGCGGCGACAATATACACCCCCGGGTGCGTTTGGCGAGTGGTTGAACAAAGTGCGAACGTGCGGGAGCGCGAAAGTGGGGGAGTGGACGGGCGCGAAGGCGGGGTCCACGCACACGTTCCGATCTCGTCGATGGACCCCGGATGGATGCGGATCAGGGCTCCAGCCGCCGGATGACGCGGCACGGGTTGCCGGCGGCGAGCACGCCCTCCGGCACGTCCGCCGTCACCACGCTCCCCGCGCCGATGACGGAGCGCGCGCCGATGGTCACCCCCGGGAGGATGATGGCGCCGCCGCCCACCCACACGTCGGAGCCGATGGTCACCGGCTTCGCCGATTCCAGCCCCGTGCGGCGGGCCTCGTGCCCCAGGGGGTGCGTGGCCGTGTAGATCTGCACGGCGGGGCCGAGCTGCACATCGCTGCCGATGATCACCGGGCCGGGATCCAGGACCACGCAGTCGAAGTTGAAGAACACGCGGTCGCCCACGCGGATGTTGCCGCCGTAGTCGCAGAAGAACGGCGGCTCGATCCACACCCCCTCGCCCGCTGCGCCGAACAGCCGGCGGATGGCGTCCATCCGCAGCTCGCGCTGCCCGTCGCGCGAGGTGTTGAGCGCGTGCAGGATGTCGCGCGCCCGCCGCCGCTCCCCCGCGAGCTGCGGGTCCGCCGCGTCGTACGGCTCGCCCGCGAGCATCTTCTCCTTCTCCGTCATCGTGGCGCCCCCTGGCTGATCGC
>DASTVC010000669.1:0-6115 GCA_035759295.1 Longimicrobium sp.
TGCCGCGCATACGGCGCAAACGGGACGAGGGGAGGATTCGAATGCGAGCCACTACAGCGCACCACCAGCAGGCTTCGCCCACGCGGCTGCTGGAGATGCTGGCGGACCGGTTCGGGGCGTTCGAGGCCATCGCCTCCTCCAGCATCAGGCTCGCGCGCCTGGCGCCGGACGAGGAGGTGCCGATGGAGCCGCAGGTGGCCGAGGCGGTGCTGGAGTTTGGCGAGGATCTGCGCGAGGCGCGCCAGGCCGCGGCGGAATGGTGCGGTACGCGGGCCGCGCGCTGACGTTCGCCCGGCGTGCACCGCTCAGCCGCCGGATGCCGAAGCGTCGTTGAGCGCACGGACGCGGTTCTGCAGGGTGGCGAGCACGCCGGCCGCGTCCGGAATGCCGAACAGCGCCTCGCCGCCGGGCCAGCGAACCCGGATGCGCGGAAGGGTGCGCCGGCCCCACATCCACAGCCATCGTGGCACCGGCGTCTGGACCAGATCCAGCTGCACGTCCCGCAGCGGCTCGACGATCAGGCTTTCGCGCAACGCGGGCGGTGTGCGCAGGAGCGGATCGAACCGGAGCCCCCGCGGCCCCAGGTTCAGCACACCGCTCACCACGCGATTGGACGCGCCAAGCATGCCGCACGGCAAACGGTACGGATAGCCGTCCGCGGGCGGCGCGACGACGGCGGGATCACCGGCGTACCACCGGTTCATCGCCCGCCGCGCCATCCCCCCGATGAGCCAGGGAAACATCCAGCCGAACAACGCGCCCGAGAACACGCCCACCAGCAGCGCATGGAGAACCGCGCCACCCGCCGTTCCTTCGCCTCCCCACGCATCCGCCAGCGTGAACAGGCCCATCCAGCCCCCGAAAAAGATCCCGCTCGCCAGCGGGAGCTTGCGGGTCATGCCAAGCTCGTCGTCGTCGTACAGGTCGCGCGGCGCCAGGGTCTCCATCAAACTCCAGGGGCGGTGGGGGAAGCCATCGGGGGAAGAGTCACCGGCGAGCCCCGCAGCCGGTCGAACGACGAGGCGGGGGCGTCGAAGGTAGCGAAGCCGTTGGTGACGCGCGCACTCTCGATTCCCAGCTCGTCGCGCAGGTGCCGCCAGAACTGCACGTCCGTAAGGCTGGGCGCGTTGGCGCCGGCGACGTCGCCCTCGCCGGCGAACAGGAACGGGTGGTTGTGCAGGTGGGCCACCGCGCGCCACCCCTCGCCGCGGTCGGCCGCGACACGCTCGAAGAGCAGGGCGGCGCGGGGAGGCCACGGGGCGCCGCTGGCGGCAAAGTAGACGCGCACCTCGCGGCCGGCCCCCTCCCCGCGCTCCATCACCACCGCATGGAACTCCGTGGGATGCCCGGCCATCGGGAACCGCGCCGCCTGGTACTCCACCAGCAGCGCCTCCAGGCAGCTGGCCGGGCGCAGGGTGCCCACCGCGCCCGCCAGCACCAGCCGCCCGTTCTCCGCCTCGCCCTGGCTGTCGGAATCCGGCCGGGCGGCGTAGTACGCGATCTGCCGGGCCAGCTGCGCGCGCGCATCCAGCGGCCCCACCCGCGCCCGGACCGTATCCAGAAACGCGGAAAGGGCCGGCAGGCGTGCAAGCGCCACCTCGCCGGGGAGCTGCTCCGCATCGAACGTCCACGACTGGTAGACCGTGTCAGCAGCCTGGCGCAGCACCACGGGCGCAGCGGGCCAGCGGCATGCAGCCGCGCCATCGGCCGGGGACGGGATGCCTGCACGCGGGCGCGCACACGCCGCCAGGACGACGACGGCCGCGGCGAGAAGCGCGGACGGGAAGGTTGGGGGGCGAGCGGACACGGCCGGCAGGGAACGGGTGAGGATGCCACGTCCGCGGTGCGCGGCGGCATGGCGTGGCGAGGAGAGCCGGACGCTCCGCTACGGCACGGCGCTCCACGTTTCGCGGAGTGCGCGCGGCGCGGGGCGTTGTGGATGCACGCGAATGGGCCGAAAGATGGACTGTGGCGCCGAAAGCGGAGCTCGACGACGCGTCCCTCAATTCCTGGTGGACGCCGGCTCCCAGCCGCCGGGCTCAAAATCCGCCAGGTCGATGTCGCCGAAGTCGTCGGGGGCGACGAAGACCGTCTCCTCCAGCCGGTCGGGCGTTTCCGGCTGGTAGATCGTCTCGACCACCCGGGTGAGCCGCCAGGTGCCCGCGGACCGCACGTAGCGAAACGTGTACTCCTCCTGCCAACGCGCCGACACGCCGGCGTGGTCGTAGACCGTGAACGTCCCGGACCCCGCCTGAACGCCCTGGAAAGGATCGGTGAACGGGCCGCCGCACGCGGCGCAGGGGACCAGGTGGTCATTGCGCCCCGCCACCTGCAGCGTCCCGCCGGGCAGGTGCACCACCACCAGCAAAGGCCGCGGCACTTCGGGCCCGTCCGGATCGGCCGGCCGCCCGCTCGTTTCCAGGACGAGCACCCAGTCTCCCAGACCGTCGGCGTTCAGGTCCGCGCCCACCGCGCACAACGCGTGCGTGCCCGGCAGCACGAACGCGCGCAGCTCGTCGGGAATGCGGCCGGAGCGTGGCGGAGAGCATCCGCCGTCCACGCCCGCGGCAGGTGCGCCGCCCTTCTTCAGGGCGGCCGGCACCGCCAGGGCCAGCGCGAGGGCGAGGCCCCCGGCGATCAGGAGCGCGGGCGCCCATGACCGGCGTCTGCCGCGGGGCGCATTCAGGCGAGCCATGGGATCCATTCGCGAGCGAAGGGTGTGGAGGCAGCGGTGGGCGGAGGCGCGGCTGGGTCCGCCTGCGTTACTCCGACAGGCCCCGGGTGAACCACAGCACCAGGTCGTCGTCCACCAGCACCTGGTCGCGGTACGCCACCGTGCGGTTCTGCCAGGTGATGCCGCGCCCGTCGGGGACGTAGCCGCGCCGCACGTACATCCGCTGCGCCGGCCCGTAGTCCGGGTCCAGCCCCACGCCGATCCCCACGACGGTGGATTTCGAGCGCGCCAGCGCCTCCGCCGCATCCATCAGCGCCGAGCCGATGCCGCGCCGGCGGAACGCGGGGAGCACGTTGAAGTCCTGGATCTCCGGAACCCCCTCCGCGCGGAACGGCGGATATTCCGGATGCCAGTTGATCGTGACGTATCCCGCGAACCCGCCATCCACCCAGGCCACGAAGACGTCGCGCTCGCCCGCCGCCTGTTCCGCCAGGTAGCGCTCGTACTGCGCGCGCGGCTTCGACCAGCCGATCGCGGCAAAGGCGGCGGCGATCACGGCGGGATCCGACGCGCGGAGCGGGCGGATGGTGGGCGGGGTCATCCCCGGAGTCCGCGGGAGCCGGCCATCGTCATCTCCGCACCCACGGGATGTCCGCGCCGGCGTCCGCCTGGAGGCGCGCGAGTGCCTCGGGAGATGCCGGCAGCAGGGAGATGTGGCGGCCGAACGCGCCGCGCCGCCGAAGCGTCATCTCCACGATCGGCATGTGCCGCCCCTTGAAGCGGCCGTGGACGACCACGCGCTCCACGTCCGACCAGGGCACCCGGATTTCCCTGAAGTAGTTGGATACGTGCAGCCCGCCCCGTACCAGGTGAACGCGCTTGAGCCGGGCGCTCACGCGAACGGCGACGAACACGCCCAGCGCGAAGAGGCCGGCCATCACGGCCTTGCCCCAGGCGGGATCGACTCCGGGGCCCCATCGCAAACGGGGGGAGTCGGTGAACGCGAGGACGCTGCGCCAGCCTAGCAGCCCCAGCCACCCCACGGGCCAGACGAACTTGGGGACGATCGTGAGCCGTGAGGTAACCGGCACTCCCGGGGGCATGCGTCCCATCACCGGCACACCGGCGCTGGCACCGCGCGCTCGTCGCGGGCGAGCCGCCTCACCTCCAGGAACTGCACCCGGGCCGGCTCCGTGGGGGCCAGCGTGATGTAGAGGCCCAGGTCCGCGTCCCGGCAGCGCATGCGCCAGCCGCCGCGCAGCGCGTTCTCCGCCTCGATGGCCCCCTCGTTCCGGCACTCGCCCCCCGCCTCGGACACCAGGCGCTCCATGGCCGCGCGCCGGCGTGCCTTCGGCTCGTCCAGGTACAGGTTCATGGCGGCCAGGCTGTCGGCCAGGGCATCGTCCCAGTGCGCGACCAGCTGCGACACCTGCGCCTGGCGCTGCAGCAGGATCGGCGCGGGTTGCGGGACGCGCGGCGCCAGGCCGCCGGTGCGCGAAAGGGCCTGCAGCGCCTGCTCGGTTACGCCGCCCCAGCCGGTGTAGGTAAGGTTGCCCAGCGCGATGATCCCCACCCCGTGCTCTGGAAGCCAGCGCATCAGCGAGCCGAAGCCCGGCAGCCCGCCGCTGTGCGAGACCATGGTGCGGAACAGGCACGTCTGGCGGATGCCCAGCCCGTAGCCGTAGCCGCCCGCGCTCAGCGTCATGGTGCGCGCCGAGGTGTCGCGCACCGCCGAGGCGCCGCCGTAGCGCGCCACCTGCTGCATCTCGCGCAGCGACGAACGGCGCAGCGGCCCGCCTTCCGCCCCATCGCGCGGCGGCCAGGCATCGAGCATGAAGCCCACCCAGCGGCCCAGGTCGCCGATGGAGGTCAGCATCCCACCCATGGGCCCGAACGCGCCGTCCGGCAGCGGCGGCTCCTCGATCCACTCCCCGTCGCGCAGCCGGTAGCCGTGCGCCAGCCGGTCCGCCGGCACCGCGGAGGCCTCCAGCGTGGTCGACGTCATCCCCAGCGGCAGCAGCACGCGCTCGGTGATGTAGCGCGGATACGGCATCCCCGACACGTTGGTCACGATGCGCCCCAGGATGGCGAACCCGAAGTTGGAGTACTCGTAGCTGGTGCCCGGCGCGGTGGAGAATGGGATGCCGCCGCGCATCATCGCCGACATCTCCGCGTCCGTGGCGGCCAGCTGCTGGTCGCCCCACGGGTTGTCCTCGGGAAAGCCGGCGGAGTGCGAGAGCAGGTGGCGGATGGTGATCCGGGGCGCGTCCGCCGTGGGGTAGCGCAGGCCGGCCAGCTCCGGCACGTAGCGCTCCGCCGGGTCGTCCAGGGAAAGGAGCCCCGCGTCGCGCAGCTGCAGGATGGCGACGGCGGTAAAGCTCTTGGTCATGGAGGCGATGCGGAACACCGACGCCGTGTCCACCGGCGCGCGCGACGACAGCTCGCGGAACCCGGCGGTCCCCACGTGTGCCAGCCGCCCGTCCACCACGATGCCGTACGCGATCCCCGGCACCTTGGACCGCTCCGCGAACTCGCGCATCAGCCGGTCGATCTCGGGAAAGGCGGTGCTGAGCCGCGCCAGGCGGTCCGGATTGGCGAACGCGGCGGGCGCGGCCTGCGCCCCGGCCGTGGAGGACGCCAGTGCGAGGGATACGCAGAGCGCGGCGATAAGGGTGCGCTGGATCATAGTCTCGGCTCCGCTGGGCGGGATGGGGACGAGAGGGTGGCCGGCGAAGCTGCCGATGGTTTTCCGCATTGGCAAGGCACGGCGAGCCGGAACCCCCTCTCCACGTGCACGGAGCAGTGAGTGATCGAGGTGCCCGCCAATCCGCGAAGGCGGATTTCGTGTCGTTGTTGCCGCGAATTCATTCGCCCTTGCGGCACCTTGATCGCGGACCTTTGGGGGCGGCCGGCGACACCCTCTCACGGACCGCAGGGGTCGCTGTAATGCATCGTCCCAAGCCAGGGCATTTCGTCGGGATCGTGAGGGATGCAGCGCTCCGTGCGCGCGCCGAACTTCTCGGTGACCCAGGCCTTCATCGCGCGCACGGCAGCCGGAAAATCGGCTTCGGCGGCCTCGAGCTGCCTCTGGTACGCCGCCGGGGCTTCCATGCTGCTTCCACACTGCTCCACCAGCACCCGCAGGGCGGTGCGCATGGCGTCGAACAGGTGCCTCTCATCCCCGTCGTAGCCGTATTGCAGGTACCTCATTTCCACGGAACACCCGGGAGAGTGCGCGCTTGCCTTCAATCCCGAGCCGTTGTCCGTAAGCGCCACATTCACGCGACGGTCGGGGGTGTAGAACGAGAGATGGATCTTCGTCCACCGATCCAGCGAGTGCATGCTCGGCTGCGGGTTGGTGTACTCTTCGCGGATCACCGTGAACGCGCCCGCCGGCTCGCGTGCGGCCTCGACGCCCTCGCGCAGCGGCGTGATGCCCGT
>DASTVC010000670.1:0-3137 GCA_035759295.1 Longimicrobium sp.
GCGTGCTCCACCCGTTGCAGCAGCACGCCGAACGCGTCCTGCATGGCCCGCGCGGTGCCGCGCAGGCGCACGGCGTGCTCGGCCGGGCTCGCGTCCAGCACCGTGAGCCCGTGCGCGTGCGCGAACGCCTCGACCGCGCGCACGTCCTCCGGGCTGCTGCCGTGCCGCTCCGCCAGCTCCGCGCGCGTCAGGGGCGCGGCGTCGGCGCGCGTGTCGAGCTCGCCCGGCGCGCGAAGGCGCACGGTGACGTCCACCGTCTCGCTGTCCGCCACCGGGCCGACGACCCGGCCGCCCTCGATCTCCGAGCGCTCGCTCCCCTGGATGACGTGATGTTCGGGCTGTGTCATTGATGTTTCCCTCGATCAAAGGTGAGACTCTGTGGCACGGACGACGACGCTCCGCGCGGTAGCGGACCCCGCCGGAAGGGGAACACAAACCGCCCCGAACGGCGCGCGAGCACCGCCGGAGCATGGCTGACGAACGGGATGGACAAAACGGATCGGCGTGATGGGGGGCCATGATGCGTTTCCAAAAAAACAAAGCTCCATGAAGACGATCTAAAGCCCTGCAAACTGAAATCGCTATTTATTCAGAACGATGAAAACTTAACAATTTTATGCCTGGATAGATTGGCCGATTACCCATCGTAAAATCGTCATTAACTGAACGCAAGGAAATGGTATTGGTGCTCGGGCCCAACCGCGCGGGTCCGCCGGGCACCGAACGGGAATCCGAAAAAACGATCCACGGCACAAAGGGAACGAAGGGAACAGGGTCACTCATCGACGTACGTCCGTATTCTCCGGGTCCAGACCTTGTGGCGGATCTGGTTCGGACAACGCGGCGTCGCAGGTCGGATCTCCTTCTATTAAACATCTGGATCTGAGACCGGGCGACTCGTCTTCGTCTCTCCCTTTGTGCCCGGACCGCCGGTTCCCGCGGTGGCACGTTCGAGCTCCCATCCGGACGTACTGCGGTCGCAAGGTGCCGGCTGTAGATTCGTGCCTCGACCGGGCCGAGGTGCGTCCTCCGATTCCCATCATCCCGCCACCTTCTCATCCATCCCCATGATCATCCAGCAACCCGAGACGGACGAGCAGATCGCGGCGACGTACGACGTGATGCGGCAGCTGCGTCCGCACCTTGCGCGCGAGGAGTACGTGCCCACGGTGAGGGCGATGATGGCCAGCGACGGCTATCGCCTGGCGGCGGCGGTGGATGACGGACAGGTGCGCGCGGTGGCGGGCTACCGCTTCATGACCATGCTGTACTGCGGGCGCCTGCTGTACCTGGACGACCTGGTTTCGGATGAGAACGCGCGGTCGCGCGGCTACGGCAAGGCGCTGATCGACTGGCTGAAGGAAGAGGGGCGGCGGGAGGGATGCACGGAGCTGCAGCTGATCTCGCGCACCACCCGCGAGGATGCGCACCGCTTCTACTTTCGCGAGGGATTCGGCATCGAGTGCTTCGAGTTCCGTACGAAGCTGTAGCGCGCCAGAGTGATTTCCTGAGACTGAGAGGGTGTCGCTAAATCGTCCAGAATGTTGACTTCCTGAGGGAGCGCCGCGCGTAACCTGAACCTGCACAATCGCTTGTGCGCGACCGAAGGATCTCGTCTCGGCGATCTTGGGGCTGGCCGCGCGGCACTGATCCAGCCCCCAAGTGGTGCCGCCGGCGAGATCCTTTGGTCGGCGCCAGGCTGCATCGTAGAAGAAGCAGGCTGCGGTGCGGCGCCTCCCTCAGGAAATCCACGCTGTGGAGGAATGGGAACACTTTTCCAGGACGACGATCATCCGTCATCCACCGTTGCATGCCGGTGCCGGCGGATGAAAGTTGGAAGGATGCACATCCGTACATCCACCGCGTCCGCGTCGTAGGACGATGCCTTCCGCACGCGCGCAGCCGCGCGAGGCCGTCCGCGCCGTGCAGGCGTACCGCGAGGACGCGCCGCCGCCCGCGCTGCGCGACTCGCTGGTCTGCCTGTGGAGCCACGAGTCGGCGCCCGGCGGCGTGGAGGTGGCGCAGCCGGTGCTGCCGGACGCCTGCGTCGACATCCTGTGGGTGAACGACGAGGAACCCGTCGTGGCCGGGCCGGCCACGCGGGCGCTGATCGCGCGGGTCGCGCCGGGGACGCGGGTCGTCGGCGCGCGGTTCCGTCCCGGCTGGTGCGCGGGGGTGCTGGGCGTGGACGCCAGCGAGCTGCGCGACCTGCACGTGCCCCTGCGCGACGTGGCGCCGGGGCTGGCGAAGCGCTTCTCCAGCGAGGTGGCGGACCGCGACGCATTAGTAGACAAAGTGGCCGTCGCGGGGACGCTGGCGCGGCACCTGGCGGATGCACCGCCGCCGGACGGGGTGGTGCGCGGTACCGTCCGCTGGCTGGCCGCGCACCCGCACGGCCGCGTCCACGAGCTGGGCCGGGCGCTGTACGTAAGCCCCCGGCAGCTGCAGCGGCGCCTGCTCTCCGCGGCTGGCTACACGCCCAAGACGCTGCACCGCATCCTGCGCTTTCAGCGGCTGCTGGCGCTGGCGGGCGCGGCTGGGCCGGGCGCGTCGCTCTCCTCGCTGGCGCTGCGCGCGGGGTTCGCCGACCAGGCGCACATGACGCGCGACCTGCGCGACCTGGCCGGCAGCACCCCCGCGGCGCTCCTGGCCCGCGCCGGCTCCGCGCTGGACATGGCGAACCTCTTCGACGTCGGCTGACCGCGCCGGTCCCGCATCATCAACACGTCCGATTTGTTCAATACGGTGGATGGGGATCGCGATACCTTCATGGCTCGCGCAATGAGCCACGCCGGACGAAAGGGGAGGGGATGAGGGACGTGCGGATTCTGGACATCGGCATCGACGCGCCGGCGGAGCGGGTGTACGCGTTCGTGGCCGAGCCGCGCAACCTGCCGCGCTGGGCGCCCAACTTCGGGCACGAGATTACGCCCGCGGGCGACCACTGGATCATGCACACGGCGGAGGGTCCGGTGCCGGTGCGCTTCGCCCCGCCGAACGACCTGGGCGTGCTGGACCACTGGGTGCGGCTGCCGGTCGGCGAGATCCACAATCCCATCCGCGTGGTTCCCCGCGGCGCAGGCAGCGTGCTCACCTTCACCCTCTTCCGGCAGGAGGGGTGGACGGACGCGCAGTTC
>DASTVC010000671.1:0-2503 GCA_035759295.1 Longimicrobium sp.
TAAGCAGCACGCCGGCGGGAAAGCTGACCGCCGTGGCCAGCGTGTACGCCAGCGTGGCGCCGATGAGCATCGCCGCGTAGTGGCGCTGCGTAAACGCCAGCAGCTCCGCGCGATTCTCCTTCAGCGTCTCGAAGTCCAGCCGTCCGCCCTGCGTGAACGCGGCGATCAGCGCCGCCGCGATCAGGGCCGCCAGCCCCACCTTCTTCCAGTTCACGCGGCGGCGGCGGAGTGCGGCGCGCGGCGGCGCATCCGCGCCCTCCATCCCCCCCGCGCCCGCCGCCGTGGCCGTCATGCCGCCGGGCCGCGCGACAGGTCCACCGCGCGCCGCGGCTCGGGCGCGGGCTGGACGGAATCCGCCTGCAGCAGCTCGAACATCCGCGCGCCCAGGGTGGACAGCTCGCGCACGCTGGCCGCCACGCTCTCCAGCGAGGCCAGCTGCTGCTCCGTGGCCGCCGCCGTCTCTTCCGCCGCGGCGGCGTTCTGCTCGCTGATCTCCGTCGCGCGGGTCACGGCGTCGCCGATCATCTCGTTCTGCGCCTGGGCGTCGTCCATCAGCATGGCCACGCCGGCGATCTCTTCGCGCAGCTGGGCCACCTGCGTGATGCTCTCGCGCAGCGCCACCGCCGCACGGTCCGCGCCGCCCGCGCCCTCGGCGATGTCGCCGCGCGCCCCGGCGATGGCCTCGGCCACGCGCGCGATCTCCGCCCGCACCTGCTCCACCAGGTCGTTGATGCGCTCGGCGCTGGCCGCGCTGTTCTCCGCCAGCTTGCGCACCTCGTCGGCCACGACGGCGAAGCCGCGGCCGTACTCGCCGGCGCGCGCGGCCTCGATGGCCGCGTTCAGCGCGAGGAGATTCGTCTGCTCCGCCACCTCGCGGATGGTGTCGCTGATGGTGCCGATCTCCCCGCTCCGCTCGCGCAGCGACGCCACCTCGTCCGACACCGCGCCCAGCCGTGTGGCGCCCTCCTTCACCCGCGCCACCAGGAGTTCCACGTCGCTCCCGGCGCCGCGCGAGCGCTCCAGCGTCTCACCGCCAAAGCGGTCCGCGCTGGCCAGCCGCCGCGCGATCTCCACGCTGGCGTCGCGCAGCAGCTTGATGGATTCCGCCACGCTGCGGTAATCCTCCGTCTGCCGCATCGACCCTTCGCTCACCTCCTGCACCGCCATCGTCACGCTCTCGCCGGTGATGCGCAGCTCCGCGGCGACCGTATCCACCTCCCGCGCCAGCGCCGTGAGCTCCTCCGCGCTGATGCGCACGCGGTCGTCCACGCGGCGCAGGTGCAGCGACATCCCCAGCTGCCGCTGCAGCCGCGCCAGGTAGTCGCGGTGGCCGTCCTCGAACGGCTCGCCCCCCGCGCGCTCCAGCCAGAGCACCGCCTCCACCGAATCCCCGTAGACGAGTGGGTAGATGATGCGGTGCGGCGGCAGGTCGGCATCCTCCCCGTCCAGCACCCGCTCGATGGCGCGCGGATCACCGGCCCCCGCGTCGCCGCCCATCTGCACCGGCAGGCCGGCGTCGTCCAGCGCCCACACGGAGGCGGCGCTCAGGTCGAAGTCCGCGTGCAGGGCATCCACCGCCTGGCGGCTCACCTCGTCCACGCTCCCGGCCTGCAGGAGCGCGAGGGAGATCTCCTGCGCGCGCCGGTCCAGCCGCCCCGTGTCGAACAGGTTGTAGCGCACGATGGCGTAGGCGAACGCCAGCGGCATCAGCACCCAGAAGAGCGCGTACACGGGCAGCCCCGGCAGCACTTCGGCCCGCAATCCGCCGAAGCCGGGGATCGCGGCCAGCCAGCCGGGCCCCATCCCCAGCGCGATCCCCGCCGCCGCCCACGCCAGCTGCGTCCGCAGCCGCGGCGACGCCGTCCGCGTCACCCCCCAGACCACGATCGCGATGGCGCCCGCGAACGCCACGAAGTCCATCACGTCGTCGCGGATCACGCCGTCCAGCAGCCCTGGAATCTGCTCCGCGCCCGCCAGCGCACCCAGCACGCTCGCCAGCCAGAGGACCAGCATCACCCCGTAGAACGCGGCGAATCCGCCCAGCCAGCGCGTCACGCGGCGAGGGAAGGCGAGCGCGGCGGCGAAGTGCAGGAGCGACGGCGCGTGCAGAAAGGCGCCCAGAGCGAAGATGGCGTAGCCGAGCGTCGGGCCCGGCTCGCCGCCGGTGACCAGCGAGGCGGGAAGGTAGAGCGCCCAGGAGCAGGCGTGGATCAGGAACGCGGGGCCGGCGGGAACGCGGCTGGCGCGGCCGTACGCCCACCAGCCGACCATCAGAAAGACGTAGCCGATGGCGCCGTATACCGCCGCGCCCAGCCCCCGCTGCGTGTCGGCCGCGGTCGACACGGCGTACACGGAGATGAAGACCAGCGCCAGGATGGTGATCCCGGCCAGCCCCTTCGCGGCGGTGTTGAAGAAGGCTTTCATGGATGGGCGGCGTGGGAGGGCGTCGGACGCAATCTAAGGGGAGTGCGAAAGTGCGAAAGTGCGTGAGTGCGTGAGTGCG